>SYNW01000108.1 GCA_005805045.1 Actinomycetota bacterium | reverse complement strand
GCCGCACCCGACGAATCCTTACGAAGAAGTTGGCGAACCACTCGGCAAAGATCAGATCTCGGCAGATGACCGTTGGAAAGAAAAAGGTTTGCTTGCTTTGGTCGGCATGGGCGTGGAGCCGGGTTTGAGCAATGTGTTTGCGCGCTATGCATCCGACCATTTGTTTGACACGATCGACGAAATTGGCGTGCGCGATGGTTCAAATTTGTCGATTGACGGCTTGGATTTCGCGCCAACTTTTTCGATATGGACGACGATCGAGGAAACTTTGAACCCACCAATCGTCTGGGAGAAAAATCGCGGCCTTTACACCACGGATTGCTTCAGCGAGCCAGAAATTTTTCACTTTCCTGCGGGTATCGGGGCGTTCGAGTGCGTAAATGTCGAGCACGAAGAAGTGATTATGATTCCGCGCGAGATCGATTGCAATCGTGTGACGTTCAAGTACAGCCTGGGCGCAGAGTTCATCGACTGGTTGAAGACTTTTGCTTATTTGGGCCTGGACAGCAACGAAAAAATTCGCGTTGGGGACGTTTCGGTTTCGCCACGCGATGTTTTGGCTGCAGTGTTGCCAAATCCCGCCAAGTTGGGTCACCTGATGCACGGTCGCACTTGTGCCGGCACCTGGGTAAAAGGCATGTACGACGGCAAGCCGCGCGAGGTCTATCTGTATCACGTGGCCGACAACGAAACGACAATGCGTGACTGGGGCTCGCAGGCAGTGCTTTGGCAGACGGCGATATGCCCGGTCGTCGCACTCGAATTGTTGGTCAACGGCAGTTGGAAGGGCACTGGCGTGCGCGGACCTGAAGCGTTTGACGCGGTGCCGTTTTTGAATTTGCTCGGTGAATACAACACGCACCACGGGATCATGGAAATGGGCCCAGGATTATGGCCGAGCCCGAAGCCGACTGGGCAGCCTGGTTGGGACCGACCCGTCAAGCGCGCCATCGTGCCTAGCGCTTAACTATTTTTATTGCCGCGATAGTTCTGCGTGAGATAATTATTTGCCGGCGAGCAACTTAATCACTGGCGCGAAACTGTTGACATCTTCGCCACCAACGATGACATAAGAAAAACCCCAACGCTCGCGACGGGCGAGTAGATCTTCGGCAATTTTCTCAGGTGGCCCCATTAATGCGAACGGTGAATTGGCGACCAATTCTGGCGCGACTTTTAACATATTTGCAGTGCCGTTGATCGCTTCGTCGGCGCTGTCGCGAATGTTGACCAAGAAAGTGCGAATGTTCAATTCGATGTTCGACATTCGAGGGCCCGCGGCCCGATTTACGATTTCGATTTTTTCGGTCACGGCCTCTGCGCTCATCTCGGCAATCGTGTCGGCATTGACAACACCGTCTTTTAGCGATGGGTTGATTCCGACGATGTCGGCAAGTTGCGCGGCAAGTTTGAGAACTCGGGGCCCACCACCACCAATCAAGATTGGCGGACAAGGCTTTTGCACCGGCAATGGGGTGGCCGCGTAGTCGGTGATTGTGTAGTGCTTACCCGAAAACGAAAACCTTTCACCGGTCATGGCGCGTTTGATGATCTCTAATCCTTCAAGAAATCTGTCGATTCGCACGCCAGGCTTGTCGTAGACGATGCCGGATTGAACATAGTCAGTGGCCATCCAGCCTGCACCGATGCCGATTTCGAGGCGACCGTCCGAGAGAAGATCGAGGGTGGCGAGTTCTTTTGCCAAGACAACTGGGTGTTTGTAGTCGTTGTCCCAGACAAGTGCGCCGATTCGTAAATTTTTTGTTGCACATGCCGCGGCCATTAATGCTGGCACTGGTGCAAGTTGATCGGTGAAATGGTCCGGCATCGTCAGCGAATTGAAGCCGTTTGATTCGGCCGTCTTGGCGAGTTCGGTCCATTCTCTTTGTGAACCCGCCTTGCTGGCTTGAATGCCAAATCTGAACGGATGAATATTTGGTCGCCCCGAAGCCATTGATTCAGAGTATCGGTTGAAAGCGTCACGCTTATTACGCGAGCCCAGCCAGATTCACTGCAAGTAGAATTAGAAGTGACGTGGATAACTTTCTTCGCGAATTTATAGCCCAGTTGCAAGCGCGACGGCAGACCATCACCCGAATTGTCGTGGTTTCGCTGGCTGGGTCGCTGTTCATCAGTGGCACGATCATGGCGATGGCGCCGCGTGTGTGGGGCCTGCTCAATGCACACACGCAAGTGCCGCCAAGTTTGAGCAATTTTTCAGGGCTTGCTCAACGCAGCACGGTGTTCGATGCCCAAGGCAAGCAGATTGGTTCATATCAGCTTGAGAACAGTCAATTGATGAGCATTGAGAACGTGCCTGCAGATGTCGTGGCGGCGATCTTGGCGCTCGAGGACAATGAGTTCAAAAATCACAAAGGTGTGAACCTGCGCGCGTTCACTCGCGCCGTGCTGTCTAACTCACAGGGTGGCTCGAAACAGGGCGCGAGCACGATCACGATGCAGGTCGTAAAAAACGAATTTTTGGCCGGGCTCGAGCGCGATGGTCGCTACAAAGTGTTGCAGGCACGTTACGCCACGATGCTCGAAAAAGAGGTGCCCAAGAAGGTGATTCTTGAGCGATATCTCAACACGATTTATCTCGGCAACAACACTTACGGCTTGCAAGCCGCCGCCGAGGTTTATTTCGGCAAAGATGTGCGCGAACTGACGCTGCTCGATGGTGCATTTTTGGCTGGATTGATTCAGGCACCGTCGAATTATGACCCGATTCAGTATCCCGATAGTTCTCGAACTCGATATTTGCAGGTGCTCGATCGTCTTGTTGACACTGGTTTGCTGACACAAGAGCAACGCGACGAGATCGGTGACAAACCTGCGATACCTGAGGTGATTAATAAAAAGGCGCAGCGAGATGTTTCGCGAACTTATTTCACGGAGGAAGTCAAAGACTTTTTATTGAACGGTTCCGATATTTTGGGCACGACTTATCAGCAGCGATACAACACGTTGTTTCGTGGTGGCGTCAAAGTTTTCACGACCCTAGATTCGTCGGCACAACTTGCAGCCGAGCAAGCAGTGCGAGATCAACTGCCAGCCAATAAGGCGGGCATTACTGCGGCGATGGTCTCGTTGGATGTAAAGACCGGCGCGGTGCGGGCAATGGTCGGTGGCCCTGGTTTTGTGCCGGGGCAGAGCGAAGTGAATTTGGCGTTGCGTCGTCGGCAAACTGGTTCAAGCGTCAAGTTTTTTATCCTTGCTGCTGCTTTGCAGGCGGGTGTGCAGCCTGACGATCTGATCGATGGCACCTTGCCTTGCACGCTTTCAAACCCCGGCAATCTTGACGAGCCGTTTGAAATCACCAAGGGAGTCAGTCAACCCACGGCATCGTTGCGGGTGATGACTTGGTTGTCGATTAACTGTGCTTATGCAAAACTTTCGCAAATCGTCGGACTTGAACGCGTAGTTGAAACAACGTATCGCATGGCCTCTTCGCAGTGGCTGAGCAAAGAGACCTTCACGATTCAGCCTTATGCCAGCCTTGCAACGGGTGCCAACGAAATGAGCCCGATGGACATGGCGGCGGGCGTGCAGACACTGGCTAATTCGGGCGTGCACGTTGAGCCGTACATGATCGAACGAATTGAAGACTCACGCGGAACCATCCTGTATCAAAATCAAAGTTTGAGCCTCGAGCAAACACTGCCTGCCGATGTTGCTATTAATGCCGTCGATGTGATGCGTGGCGTGATCGAGCGGGGCACGGCGCGTCGCACTCAGCTTGAAAACAATCGACCTGCTGCCGGTAAAACTGGAACGCAAGACAACAATACCAATGCATGGTTCGTTGGTTTCACGCCGCAATATGCGACGGCAGTTTGGGT
>SYNW01000107.1 GCA_005805045.1 Actinomycetota bacterium | reverse complement strand
GCATTTAGTGGTCGACATCCAGGGATTCGAGAAACTATTTCACAAATTGTCTTGGTCGCAGTCGGGTCATCAGAACAAATGAGCACGTCGCTGTCAACTTCATGGCCAAGTCGACCAAGTTCAGTGGCTGGCAAATGTTGAAACGCTGCGACGACACGCGATAGAGGTATCTCTGCTTGAACGTGCGCCGCAATGCTTCCGCGCGGCGGTACCAACGGTTGAAATTCTTTGCCCACTCGCACAAGTGCGTTGGCCATCGTGACAACTATCTTGCCGGCCAGGTCTTTGGTGTGTTCATTGACAACTGTCGCCGCCGAATCCCACGGAGTCGCGATGACGACCAAGTCGCACTTTGCCGCACGGTCATTGTCACCGCCAATGAGATTCAACTTATGATCGGGCCACTTTTTGACCAACTCGTGACATACTGCCTGTGCGCGACTCGCATCGCGCGACCCTAAGACAATTTCATAGCCAATTGACGCCAGGCGAAGTCCCAGGGCACTGCCCGCTGGACCAGTTCCACCTAGAAGGCCGATGCGCATAATTGGCAACGATACCTGCTTTGACCAACTACCGTTGATCGCGTGGGAATTTTGAGTGGGAAAAATATAGTCATCACCGGCGTGCTGACCGAAGCTTCGTTAGCTTTTGGAGTTGCCCAGTTGGCCCAAAAAGAGGGCGCCAAAATTGTGCTGACAGGCGCCGGGCGCGGACTTTCAATCACGCAACGAACCGCCAAAAAATTGCCGATGCCAGTCGAAGTAGTTGAGTTCGATGTGACAATTGACGAGCATACGACAAGCGCACGAAACGAGGTGCAGCAAATTGTCGAACGTGTCGATGGCGTGCTGCACTCGATTGGCTTTGCACCCGCGGCATGTCTTGGCGACGACTTTATGGCCGCAACTTGGCAGGATGTTTCCATTGCGATGCAGATTTCGGCCTATTCACTCAAGACATTGGCAGATGCCTTCGTTCCTTTGATGACATCTGGCGGTTCGATCGTTGGTTTGGATTTTGACAACACGGTGGCGTGGCCTGCCTACAACTGGATGGGTGTTGCCAAGTCGGCCCTTGAAAGCACCAACCGATATTTGGCCAAGGCGCTCGGATCAAAAAATATTCGATGCAACTTGATCGCCGCTGGACCGATTCGCACCATGGCGGCAAAGTCGATCCCATCATTCGGGGCATTCGAAGACATTTGGAGTGATCGCGCTCCGTTGGGCTGGAATGTGAATGACTCATCTCCAGTGGCAAGGAGCACGGTGGCAATGCTCAGCGACTGGTTTCCGGCTACAACCGGAGAAATAATTCACGTTGATGGTGGCTTTCACTCCACAGGTGCTTAGTCGTTGAAAGATTCAAAAGACAGAATTACTATTCGACATCTAGTTCGGATTGTTTGCATTGCAGTTCTTGGCAACTCTTTGATGGTTGTGCCCACGCTCAGAGCGTCAACAGTCAGTCACCAAGTCGAAAATTTTTCCGCGATCGCGCCAGTCGACATGCCGATAAAAAAGCAAGGCAGAGATTTGGCATTTGACGACCAGTGGGGTCTACAAGCCGCGAACATCAGCGAAGTCTGGCCACACTCAACGGGATCTGGCGTGATCGTGGCGGTCATAGATTCTGGTTCTGGACCGAATCCGGACTTGACTCAAAATCTTTTGCCCGGACGATCAATAATCAGGGGTCGGGTGACTGACGGCGCCGACGATGTCGACACAATCGGGCACGGAACCCATGTCGCCGGAATAATCGCCGCTCAAAACAACAATGACATTGGCATCGCCGGAGTTGCCCCGAACGCGCAGATTCTGCCGATTCGAGTTCTTGACTCGCGCGGTGACGGGTCTGAAAGTGATCTCGCTCTGGCGATCAGATATGCATCTGATCAGGGGGTAAAGGTGATCAATCTTTCACTTGGTGGCAAAATTCAAACCAATGGTCTGCAATTAGCACTTGAGTATGCGGCCAGCAAAGGAATCCTCGTCGTCGCCGCAGCAGGAAATGCAGGCCCCCAAGCCGATATCACCTACCCCGCCGGCAACGATTTGACCCTTGCCGTCACGGCAATAGACCAAACAATGAACTCACCATCATTCGCGCAACGCGGAACCTACATCGACATCTCTGCGCCAGGCATCAACATCTGTTCAACGATTCGCAGCAATGCGAGCGTGGATACATCCCGCAGATGTGCGGGTGCCAGCGAGCCGTACATCAACATGAGCGGCACTTCGATGGCCGCCGCATTCGTCAGCGGAGTTGCCGCACTGGTATTCAGTGCTCGACCAAATTTTGACGCCCAACAAGTTCGAGAAGTAATCATCGCCACGGCGAAAGACTTGGGCGTACCTGGACGCGACGCGACATTCGGCATCGGGCTGATCGACACTTACGCAATCTTCAAAAGTCTTGGCTTCTTCCCCGACACCGTTGTTTTCCCAACTGTCTCGTCACTCGGCCAAGTTGGTCAAGAGTCAGTCGGTGGCACCATTCAGATACCGGAAAGCGAAAGACTGCAGTGGTACCGATGTCTTTCGCCGGGTGAGGCAACTTTGACGATTCCGGTTGATTGTGTCGCCATTCCTCAAGCGCAAAGAAATATCTACACGCCCGTTCGACGAGACATCGACACATATTTGCGATTCAGCACCTTGATCTCGGTCGGCGGAATACCGCAAATGCGTTTTTCGACTACGACACCAAAGATTTCGGCGATCTGGACTTCGATAACAACCCTAGAAGTTGGTATGAATATCGCCATCAGCGAATTAGTGGCGAGCGCCTCGAAAGGTGCCGTAAGTGCCCGAGTTATTTCAGGTCCATGCAGAATCGTAAAAAAAGTTTTGACCACGGATCAAAGTGGATCGTGCAAACTTCGAATTTTTGCCGAGGCAAAATCTCCCTTCCAAAAATTGGGTAAAACTGTCGTTGTCGCAGTTGTATCCAAAAATTAGCGCCGGACAACGATCCAAGATGCCAAACCGATTAGCACTAGAGACGAGCCCATACCTACGCCAACATCAAGACAACCCGGTCGAGTGGTTTAGTTGGGGTCCACAGGCTTTTGCCGAAGCCAGATCTCGAAACGTGCCGATTCTGCTCTCAGTCGGATACTCGGCTTGCCACTGGTGTCACGTCATGGCTCACGAATGTTTCGAAGACCTCGAAACTGCACAAGTGATGAACAGACTCTTCGTCAACATCAAAGTTGATCGTGAAGAGCGACCCGATATTGATGCCTTATATATGGACGCGGTTCAGGCAATGTCAGGGCGCGGCGGGTGGCCGATGACGGTTTTTATGAGCCCAGACGGCCAGCCATTCTTCGGTGGCACTTACTTTCCTCAACCATCTTTTTTGAAACTGATGACGGCAATCGACGACGCTTGGCACAATCGTCGCGCGGACATCGAAAACAACATCCATGCGCTGATTGAGTCGCTGGGCAGAACTGCGGCGATCATGCCCGATGATTCGTTGCCTGGTTTCGATCTGATCGCTGATGCCTGCGAACAATTCGCCAACGCATTCGATTCTCAATGGGGTGGGTTCGGCTCGGCACCAAAGTTTCCAAGCACGATGAACCTCGACTTACTTCTCCGGCAATATCTGGATAAGCCCGACGAAAGCATCAAGACCATCATCACAACGAGTCTGGACGCGATGGCGTCAGGTGGAATGTACGACCATATTGGTGGCGGATTTTCACGATACAGCGTGGACGCAAAATGGCTGGTGCCCCACTTTGAGAAAATGCTCTACGACCAAGCGCTCCTGCTGCGCGTATACACACACGCTGCAATTGTCTTTAAGAGTGAGACCTACAAGCAAATCTGCGAAGAAATCGTCGAGTATCTCGCCCGTGATTTACGACATCCAAGTGGCGGCTTTTTCAGCGCTGAAGATGCCGACTCGCTGGATGAAAATGGTCATTCGCACGAGGGTCACTTTTATGTCTTCACCCCGAGCCAACTACGCGAAATCTTGCCCCCCGAAGAGGCGAAGATCGCCATTGACTATTACGAGATCACGGACGCAGGAAACTTCGAAGGCAAAAATATTCCAACGAGATTGAACCATCGTGGCGACTTCAGGCGATCAGCAGTTGTCGAAAAAATCCGTTCGACAATTCTCGCCGCCCGTGCCCTGCGTAATCGACCGCTCTTGGACGACAAAGTTCTGACCGAGTGGAATGCGATGATGACTGCGTCGCTTGTCGAAGCCTCGACTCTTTTCAACCGAGCCGACTGGATGACGATCGCCGAACAAAATGGTGAGTTCTTGTATCGCGAACTCAGAGTGCAAGACCCTGATACAGATTCGTTTAGATGGTTTAGAAGTTGGCAACAGTCTGGTCAGCCAAAAGCACGGCACCGTGCGCTCGCTGCCGATCTTGCACAGTTGATTGATGCATTTGTTCGTCTTGGAGAAGCAACCGGCAAAGCCATTTGGTTCGCTCGAGCCGAGGAGGTTGCCGATGATTTGATCACCCACCATTGGGATGCCCATCATGGTGGTTTATTCACCGTCGCCCAGGACGCCGAGCAATTGATCGTCCGTCAAAAAGATTTGCTCGACAATGCAACCCCGTCGGCGAACTCAACGGCGGCCAATGCCTTAATGCGACTTGGCGCCATCTCGGGAAATACAAAGTTCAGCCAGGCCGCACTCGCGATATTGCAATTGTCCACGAAAATTGTGGCGGGAGCGCCCAGCGCATTTGGCAACCTGCTGATTGCGGTTCACCTGCACCACAAAGGCATCACCGAAATAGCCGTGACGGGTCACCGCCCAGATTTGATCGATCACATCAAAAATAAATGGTTGCCAACTGCCGTAGTGGTGTTCGGCGAGCCGTTTGACTCGCCAATATGGCGTGATCGTCGGCCAGGATTTGCTTATGTCTGTCAAAATTATGCGTGCAGTGCACCTGCCGCCACCGTGGACGAACTCGAAAAGGCACTTGCCCTTATTGTCTGAAATTTTGGTTATGAATTATTTGATCAGGCTTGCGCCGAACCCGCTTGGCACTCGCACCCTTGTCACCTTGTTTTTCGGCGATTGGCCAACCAAGCGCTACCGCACCGATCAATTGCATCTGTTGGGGAACTTTGAAATGTTCGCGCAATTGATCTTCGCCGCTGAACACTCCAAAAAATAACGCCCCTAAACCAACGTCGTGCGCCGCGAGCAACAACTGCATGGTTGCAAACGATGCGTCCACCGTCCAATACGGCGTCGGCCAAGATGCGGTCTCTTTGCCTAGGTTCGTTGCCGACTTGTCCGGCTCGCTGTAACGATCTAAGTACGCTTGCGGGTCGGCAAAAACGAGAGCGATTACCGGTGCATCGAGTAGATTCTGCCAACGAAAACTTGAGCGCTTCTGCTTTGGCAAAGTGACATCCCAAAACTTTTCAGTTTGCAAACCCTGAAGAACCAACAAATGCCATCCTTGCGTCTTGCCTGCTGACGGCGCCCAAGATGCAACTTCGACGATTCGATCAAGAAGATCTTGCGTGACTGGATCACGACGAAACGCACGCACCATTTTGCGCGAACGGACGCAGTCCGCGAACTGCATAGTCGAAATTTAGTGTTTGCCGAGTTTCAGCAAGTTTTCTGTCATCGTCCAGCCATGCACGACAAGGGCACCGGACTTTTTTGCTGAGACATTTTTAAAAAAAGCAGCAACGTCTGCCGGTGCTTTGCCTGGTTTCAATGATTCGAAATCCATAAATCCGCTTTGACCATTGCTCTTGATGACGAACGACTGCTCGTCATACTGCGCTTCACAACCAAAACGTCTCGCCAATCTCCTACCCCATGCTCTTTCTTCGCCTACGGCGCGATGATCGGGTCGCGGAATCAATTCGGTGAGCGACTTGAATGCCTCAAGCGCATTGACACTCACGAACCTCGAACCAACCACAACATCTTCATCAGGGAACGCCATCAAGGCTCGATGATAAGCCTCACTCATCAGACCCTTGAGAATTTGATCTCTCTTCGATGTGCGCTTGACGCTGAGCATGCCCAAAAGCACGCACGGTGTGCCGCCGATGCGCTCGAGGGTCGAAAACATGAATCCATGCAACTTGCCGTCGAGTTTGGCGCTGGCGAAAAGTACCCAATCTTCTTTGGCTTTCGAAATCGCACCGATACCAAAGGCGCCACCCATCGCCGCGAGATCGTCAAGGTCTGAGTCGACCAGAGCCGAAGCATCTATGGTCTTAACAACGAGCGACATAACACCTACAGTCTGCCAGCAAAATCCTCAATTTCCGATGGTGAGTTTGATTGCCTTGACTTATTCGCTATTTAAACAAACTTTATGGCGCTACCCGATATAGACACTGTTGCCATATGACGCGCGCAGAACTCCGATTGCGCGGTCAATGTCAACGTTGAACTCGGGGGCCAAGCGCAAACTCTTGCCACCGGGCATGTGCAACTGAACAGGGGTTTGACCACCATGGTCTTTCAAAAGTTCTTGTAAATTGACGATGTCTTCTTGTGACAAAGAACGTCCCGCCAGCTCAATGTGCAGGCTCAAATCACTTGGTCGCATCGGCTCGACTATCTTCAATTCTTGCGCATTAAATGCAAGATGCGAGTCTTCACGCTTGTCCAGTCGTCCGCGCACGGTGACGATCGTGTCTTCTTGAATCAAATGACCATAACTCGCATATGTCTTGGGGAAAATGTTGACGTCAAGTGATCCCTGCAAATCTTCAATTGTGATTATCGCCATTTGGTCACCCTTGCGAGTGAATTTACGGTTGACCGCGGTGATCACGCCACCCAGCGTCAGATATGCACTATCGCCTCTTTCTTCGAGGTCGGCCAAAGAGCATTCAACCTTGCGACGCAGCTGACCCTCGACCCCACGAAGTGGATGATCGGAGACATACAAACCAAGCATCTCGCGCTCAATTTTCAACTGTTCGGACTTTTCGTAGTTGATCGCCGGAATTTGAATCTGCTCAGAATAGGTTGACGCCGAATCTGCCGTGCTTTCAAACAGGCTCATCACTCCTTGATCGCGCTCTCTTCGCCGATTTAGCGTGTTCTCGATGATTGATTCGAACACCAGCAATAGCCCTTTTCGTGGGTGGCCAAGTGAATCAAAAGCACCTGCTTTGATCAACGACTCAACCGTTCGTTTGTTTAGCGTCGCCACAGGTGCCCGATCGGCGAAGTCGTAGAACGAGGTGAACGGACCATTCGCTCGTCGAAACTCGACAAGTTGGCTGACCAGGGCTTCGCCCACATTTCGAATTGCCGAAAGACCGAAACTGATGACGCGTTGATCGCCGCTTGGCACTGGAACAAAGTCAACGCCAGATGTGTTGACGTCTGGAGTTTTTACCGTGATGTTGCTGGCTCTTGCGTCAGCCAAGAAAATCGCCGCCCGTTCATAGCTGGCTTTGACGCTGGTCAACAGGCAGGCGATGTACTCGATCGGATAGTTCGCCTTTAGATAGGCGGTTTGATATGCGATGAATGCGTAGCCATATGCGTGGCTCTTGCCGAATGCGTAGTCGGCGAAATTTTCGATTGAATCAAACAAAGTTTCACCAAGATCTTGACCGTAACCACGTTCGATGCAACCCTGTTCAAAACTAGCTCGTTGTTTTTTCATGTCGGCACGATTTTTTTTGCCACATGCTTTTCGCAGATCATCAGCTTTTTCAAGGCTGTAGCCGGCAAACTTTTGCGCAACTCGCATCATGCTCTCTTGGTAGATCATCAAGCCGTATGTATCACCTAACAGATCTTGGGCGTCAGGATGAAAAATTTCCGGTGATTTTCGGCCGTTTTTGAAGTCGGCAAAGTCGTTGTGCATGTTCGCACCCATCGGGCCTGGACGATAAAGAGCAACGATCGCTGCCAAATCGTCGATCGTGCCCGGCACCATGCTGCGTACAAGGGCACGAATATTCTGTGACTCAAGTTGAAATACCCCGATCGTGTCGCCGCGACGCAGCAATTCAAATGTCTTGACATCGTCAAAAGGTGCCTTGTCGATATCGAAGTTAGGATCCCGAAGCTCTTGGATCATTTTGTTCGTGTCGGTGATTACGTCGAGGTTGCGTAACCCTAAGATGTCGATTTTCAACAGTCCGAGTTCTTCAACGGCGTGCATTTCATATTGCGTCACGATTGGCGCATTCTCCGCTTGCTGGCCAGGTTCGGCTTTGCGTTGAATCGGCAAGTATTCGGTGAGTTTCTCTTTTGTAATCACCACGGCGGCAGCATGAATGCCGACACTGCGCTTCAAGCCCTCTAATCCACGCGCCGTTTTGATGATCGTTTTGACGTCGGGGTCGCTCTCATAAAAAGCCCTCAAGTCGCTCGCGGCGCGAAAACCGTCTTTGTGTTGATCGTCCTCTTCGAAGCAATATTTGAGCGGCGTGTCGCGCCCCATCACCACTGGCGGCATCAACTTGGCAATCTTGTCGCCCAAACTGTAGGGATAATCCAGCACTCTTGCCGCGTCGCGCACAGCGTTGCGCGCCTTGATCGTGCCAAAAGTAATGATTTGTGCGACGTGGTCTCGGCCATATTTTTCGGACGCATAACGAATCATTTCGTCGCGGTAACGCGAGTCGAAATCCATGTCGATATCTGGCATTGACCGACGACCAGGATTCAAAAAGCGCTCGAACAGCAAGTCATATTTGATTGGGTCGAGGTCCGTGATCTGCAGTGAGTAAGCCACGGCACAACCCGCCGCCGACCCGCGACCAGGCCCGACCCGAATCGACTTTTCACGGGCGCTATGCACCAAGTCCCAAACGATCAAGAAATACGAACTGAAGCCCATGGTCTTGATTGTCAACAACTCGTATGCGACTCTTTCAACAACTTCAGGCGCAAGCTTTTCGCCCCAGCGTTGTTTGGCGCCGATCCAGGTCAGATGTTCAAGATAAGCGTGGTCATCGGCGAAGCCCGCAGGAATCGGAAAATTTGGCAAGACCGGAACATTGAATTGAATATCTACTTTTGCCCGCTCGGCGATCCACAAAGTGTTGTCGCACGAGGTCGGCTGTTCGCGAAACAACCAGCGCATTTCTTCTGCAGTTTTTAGATAAT
>SYNW01000106.1 GCA_005805045.1 Actinomycetota bacterium | reverse complement strand
TGCCATGACTTGTTGGCAAAACTAATAACGCCGCAACGCGAACTGCTGACGATCATCACGGGAAGTGACGCGACATCGCAGGCGACCGATGCGCTTGTGGCGCATGTGGGGCAGGTGCACCCGCATATCTCGTGCGAAGTGCACTTTGGTGGACAGCCGCTATACCCATTTTTGTTTGGTGTTGAATGAGTTGAAACCCGTATGACGGGCCAAATTACTTTGCGCGATCTCGCGGCAATTGATGTTGAAGTTCTCAAGGGTGTCGGCGAAAAGCGCAAAGCCGCCCTCGCCGAGTACGGCATCAACAACGTGCTCGAGTTGCTGACGAATTATCCCCGAAAGTGGGTGGATCGCACCAACGAAGCACGGGTCAGCGATCTTGTCGCGGGACAAGAGGCGTTGGTGATCGTCGAGGTTCGTAAAGTTTCGAAATTTACGACCAAAAATCGCAAGACGATTGTCAATGTTCAGGTCGGTGACGAGTCGGGGCGCTTGACCGCAGTGTTCTTCAATCAGCCTTGGCGCGAGCGGCAACTCAAAGTCGGGTTGCAACTAGCGATGTTCGGCAAGCCGGATTTGTTTCGCGGCGTGTTGCAGATGAGCAACCCGTTGGTCGACTTGATCGGCGATCGCACCGGTCGCATCGTGCCGATCTATCCGCAGAGCGAAAAAGTGCAGGTCTCAACTTGGGAACTCGCTACTTGGGTTGAAAACGCGCTCGAGCGTTGTCGTGAGCGCGGCATTTCTGATCCGCTGCCGAGTGATTTGCGTGAACGACTTGAACTTGCCGACCGAACGAATGCGCTGTGGTCGATTCATTTTCCCGATTCGATGGTCGCCAAACAAGACGCACGTCGACGATTGGCGTTCGACGAGTTGTTGCGCGTGCAGGTCGTGTTGGTTGGCCGCAAGCGCGCGTTCGAACTCGACAATACGGGTATTCGCCACAAAGTCGACGGAAAACTGCAACAACGATTTATCGCGGCGTTGCCGTTCGCCATAACTCGTGCACAACAACGCGTGATAAATGAGATCAATCAAGATTTAGCCGCACCGCACCCGATGCATCGTCTATTGCAGGGTGATGTCGGCAGCGGCAAAACGGTGGTCGCGGTTTCGGCGATGTTGGCAGCTGTTCAGGGTCGCCATCAAGGTGCACTGATGGCGCCGACCGAAGTTTTGGCAGAGCAACATTTTGCAGGCGTACAAAAACTTCTGGAAGGATTGCTGGTGCCCGACGACAACAACCTCTTCGGTGACCGCCAGTTGCGCGTTGAATTGTTGACCAGTCGCATCACCAGTGAGCGTCGCCGCGATTTGTTGCGTGACTTGGCAAACGGTGGCGTCGACATTTTGATCGGCACGCACGCATTAATTCAAGAAGGCGTCGAATTTGCGTCGCTTGGCGTTGTCGTGATCGACGAACAACATCGCTTTGGTGTCGAGCAACGGGCAGCGTTGCGCAACAAAGGCTCGAAAACCGCAAAGAGCGTCGTGACTTCGCCTGATGTGTTGGTGATGACGGCGACGCCGATACCGCGAACCGCGGCGATGACTGTCTATGGTGATCTCGATGTCAGCGTGCTCGACGAAATGCCACCAGGTCGAACGCCGATAAAAACTGTGTGGGTTGCGGGCGAAAAATCAGAATCCAAAATGTGGTCCGATGTGCGCGAGGCGGCTGCGCAGGGTCAGCAGGCATTCGTGGTCTGTCCGTTGATTGAAGAAAGCGACAAACTGCAAGTCGCATCCGCCGAGGACACTTTTAAACTTCTCGCCAAAACCGAGTTGAAAGGTCTTAAGTTGGGTTTGTTGCATGGACGAATGTCGTCCAACGAAAAAGATGAAACGATGACCAAGTTTCGCGATCGTCAACTTGATGCACTGGTCGCGACAACCGTTATCGAAGTTGGCGTGGATGTGCCGAATGCGACTTGCATGGTCGTGCTCGACGCCGATCGGTTTGGCATCGCCCAGTTGCATCAGCTTCGTGGTCGTGTCGGGCGCGGTGTGATCGCCTCGCGGTGCTGGCTTGTAACTAGTGACCCTGAAGTTTCTTCGCCACGGGTTGACGCGCTAGTCGAGTCGACCGACGGCTTTTATCTGGCAGAAGTCGATCTTGAATTACGTGGCGAAGGCACGATTATGAATACGGCACAAAAAGGTCGCAGTGATTTGAAACTTGCTTCGTTGCGTCGAGATCGTGATCTGATCGAGTTGGCACGTGAAGCCGCGACCGAAATAATCGTCAAAGATCCGACGTTGACCAGCCATAAAGAGATTCGTGACGAGATCGACCTGCTGTTGACGCCTGATGAAGAAGAATTTTTGTTTAAGAACTAGCGCGGTTTATTCGCCTTCGGGGGCCAGCTCGATGTCCCAACGGTCACGGCAGTCGCTACAACGGTAGGCAACAATTTCGCCGACTTGCCAGATGCCGTCTTCGGGTGGATGCGCGAGCAGGTGGGCGCGTCCTCCGCAGTCAACGCAAACAATCGATTCAGATGGTGGTTCGGCCCGACCCGAGACAAAGTCGTCTGACTCGTTTGATTGATCAGAGTTGTTGTTCACTGCTTAATTCAACCAGTTACGCGACAAATTATCGGTGACTCAAAATAAGTGCTGTTGGCAATAGCGTGAACTCATGCGAATTGTGGCGGGGGAACTGCGCGGAAGAAAAATTGTCGCCCCGGTTGGCGACACGACGCGGCCGACGACCGATATGGCGCGAGAGGCGATTTTTAACGCATTGACGAGCATGGATGTGATAGTCGGTGCACGAGTCTTGGATTTGTTCGCCGGGTCCGGCGCACTGGGTATCGAAGCATTGTCGCGCGGCGCAGAGCATTGCATTTTTATTGAGCGCGACACTGATGCGCTGACAAGTCTGCAAGACAACATTAAAAAGCTCGACTTGACTAGTCGCACGACGGTTGTCAGAGGTGATGCGATCTCGGGGCTCGCCCGGTACACGAATGTCGACTTTGTTTTGGCGGATCCGCCATATGACTTTGTCAAGTGGCAACAGTTGCTGGATCAGATTTCGGCGCCGCTGGTTGTCGCTGAAAGTGGTCGCGAAATTACTGGAATTTCTGGGTGGGAGACGACGCGAACCAAGCGTTACGGGCGCACCCACGTGACGTATTTGAGCCGTGTACCGTAGGGGATGCGATGAAAGTTATGTTCCCCGGCAGTTTTGACCCGATTCATCTCGGGCATCTCGACATTATTGGTCAGGCTGCAAATTTGTTTGGTGAAGTCGTCGTAGTGGTGATGCACAATCCCGAAAAACCAATCGGCATGTTCTCGGTGACCGAGCGTGTCGAGATGGCCAAATCGGCGACGAGTCATATAAAGGGTGTGACGGTGAACGCGGCTGCAGGCTTGGCGATTGACGCCGCAAAAAAGTTTGGCGTAAATTTCATCGTGAAAAGCGTGCGCAACGCCGCTGACTTTGATGTCGAGTTACAGATGGCCGACACCAATCGTGCGGTTGGGGCAATAGAGACGGTGTTGATGATTGCACGACCAGAAAATTCGTTCATCAGCAGTCGCTACGTGCGAGATATTGCCCAGAACAAAGGCAGCGTCGCCACGCTCGTGCCATCGGTCGTCGTTGACGCGATTAACAAACTTAAAAAGTAGGGAGATATATGCCAAACGATGAAATTGATGACTTCAATAATTACGACAGAGTTGTAGATTCGTTCGACGGCGAGACCGTGCCGGTTGAACTTGGCGATTCAGAATCGTTCATCACCGAGGCGATCGGCGCAATTGCCAGCGCGCCAAATGCGCCCTTGTCGAGCGCCCCAAAGATTAATCGCGAAGAGGTCTTGGCAACATTGCAAGATGCTCTCGACAGTTTGCCTGTTGAAATTCGTGAAGCGCGGTGGATGATCAAAGAGCGGGCTGATTTTCTCGCCAAAACCCAGCGGGAAGCAGACGAAATTTTGGAAGCCGCCAGGGTGCAAGCCGAGCGCATGGTGCAACGC
>SYNW01000105.1 GCA_005805045.1 Actinomycetota bacterium | reverse complement strand
GTAATCGAACGGTACGGCAAGTTTGCCGCACTCGCTTTCACCAGCGGGGTCGTTTAAGCACGGGCCCCAAACTATTTTTTCGGACGAAACCGAGTTCGTGGTTGGTGGCGTCGTCGATGACTTTGGTGCTTCACTTGTCGCGGTGATGCCTTGATCGTCAATCGTGTCGCTAGAAGAACCAATGATTGTTGGCTCAGAACAAGCCGCCGTCAGAGTCGCAAGCATCGCCATGGCCACAATTGAGACAGCGAACTTGCGTCTAGTGTTTGGTTGATGCTTCACGAGTCTTCAAGCGTATTGCCATCAGATGACACTTTTTCGGTTAGTGAGTTCATCAAGACCGTAAATCAAGCCGTCAAACAGCGCTTTGGTCAGGGTGTTTGGCTGCACGGCGAGGTTCAAGAACTCAAAATTCCGGGTCATGTTTATTTCACTTTGGTAGATAACGATGGCGACAAAAAGGCTGTATTGAGCGCCTCGATCTGGCAGGGCGTTTATTCGGCGATGAAGACAAAACTCGCTGAAAGTGGTTTGCAACTAGCCGACGGTTTAAAGGTTCGTGTTTTTGGTGAGCCAGATCTTTATTCGGGCAATGGCAGGTTCAGTTTCAAAGTCGCAAGAATCGACTCTCGATTCACACTCGGTGACTTGATTGCACAACGCGAAGCAGTCGTCAAACAACTCAAACTAAAAAAACTTTACGACGCCAATCGTTCAGTCGATCTGCCGCTCGTGCCGTTGCGAGTTGGCATTATCACCAGCGTTGGTAGTGCCGCGCACGCCGATGTGTTGAAAACATTTAAAGACTCGAGTATCGGATTCACCATTTTTGTGCACGACGCGCGAATGCAGGGCGACGATTCGGTCAGTTCGATCGTCGCTGCGTTGCAAGAAATGGATGCACGAAGAGATCTCGATGTGCTGATGCTCGTGCGTGGCGGTGGTTCAAAAAATGATTTGATCGCCTTTGACTCGCTCGAAATCGCCACGGCGATTGCCAATTGTCAGTTGGCGGTGTTCACGGGCATCGGACACGAAATCGATGTCAGTGTCGCCGATGAAGTCGCGCATCTGTCGCACAAAACCCCGACCGCATGCGCCACTGCAATAATTGAACTCGTCAGAGATTTCGTCGAATCAACCGAGCAAGCATGGGACGGCATCGCCACGCTGGCACTTCGCGAACTCGAATCTTCGACGAGTCGACTCGCAGATCGCGCCAACAAAATCGGTACCAAAGTCTTAGACGTATTGGCGCGCGCCAGCAAACGTCTGGCAATGACATCACAGCGCATCAAACATCGACCGGCCGAAATCTTGCGTCTCGAAAAAAGTTCACTAGACGCCTTGGCAGATCGTGTGCGCTTGCTCGACCCCGTCAACACGATGGCCCGGGGTTGGAGCATCACCCGCAACGCCAACGGTCAGACGATTCGCGACGTGTCCAAGTTGAAAACTGGTGACAAACTGGTCACAACTTTCGCCAATGGCTCGGCGACCAGCAATGTTCAAGAAATTTCACCGAAAGGAAACCGAAATGGCAAAAGCAAACAGTAACGAAAATATCGGTTATGCACAGGCACTCGAAGAACTCGAGTCGATTCTCGCCGAGTTAGAAGACAACGATGTTGATGTCGACAAACTCGCCACGCATGTGCAACGCGCTTCGCAATTGATCGAACTTTGTCGTGATCGCATCGGCAACGCAAAACTACAAATCGAAGAGGTCGTCAAGGGACTGGCCAAAGAGTGAGTCGGCGTAGCCTTTAGGCGTGACAGTCAATCCACCAACCTGGTTAAAGTCGGTTGCATCACGCGTTGAATCGCGACTTAGCGAGTTTTTACAAGAGGAGCAGGATCGTTGGTCAGGTCTCGACGGCGACTTGAGTGCACCACTCGGTGAACTGACACGTTTGGTCGGCGCAGGTGGCAAGCGTCTGCGGCCTGCGTTTTGTTATTTGTCTTTCGTTGGCGCAGGTGGCGATGAAAATTCGAAACGATTGCTCGATACGCAAGCGGCGCTCGAATTGTTGCATGCATCAGCACTTTTGCACGACGACATTATTGATGGATCGTCAAAGCGTCGCGGTGAGCCAACCTCGCATACCCGCTATATCGCCAAGCATGCAGACAGCAAATGGGCGGGTGAAGCCAGACGCTTCGGTGAAGGAGCAGTTATCTTGATCGGCGATTTGGCTTTCGTCTACGCCGATCAGTTGATGTTCGGGGTCAATTCGATCACCGCGAAAATCTGGAACGAGATGCGAATCGAAGTGAACATCGGGCAATATCTTGACTTACTCGGTTCGGCGCAACGTGAACGAGATTTGACCAAAACCGAACGCGTTTGTCGCTATAAGAGCGGCAAATACACCGTTGAGCGACCGTTGCATCTTGGCGCAAGTCTTGCGGCACCAGAACAAGCAGATGTTTTGCTTGAACAACTTTCTAGTTTTGGTTTGCCGCTTGGCGATGCTTTTCAAATGCGTGACGATGTGTTGGGTGCTTTCGGTGACGACTCAGCAAATCTCACGGGCAAACCAATCGGTGACGACTTGCGTGAGGGCAAACCGACACCACTATTAGCGCTGGCATATGAGCGTGCAACTGCATCGCAGCGAGAAATGCTGAACAAAGTCGGCGATCCACAAATTTCGCAGCAAGAAATAGCCGACACACAGCAGGTGATTGTCGAAACCGGCGCACTCATGGCGCTTGAAACCAAAATATCAATGCTTGTTGAGCAGTCCGTGGCCGCAATCGCACGATCATCGTTAAACGAAACTGCAATCAAGCAACTAACAGAACTTGCCGAATTCATCGCATCGCGTACCGATTAGCAGCGAGCAAAATAAAAATCTGCAGATAGCGTTCGGGTTATGACAGTTACTGTTCGCATCCCCACAACATTGCGCCCACTTTCGGGTGGCGTCTCAACCGTGCTAGTCGAAGGTTCGACACTCGCCGAAGTTTTGGCGGGCTTGAACAACGCTCACCCAGGTTTTTCAGATCGCCTGTTCGACAGCGAAGGCAACTTGCATAAGTTCGTCAACGTCTTCGTCGCCGACGACGATGTTCGCTATATGCAGGGTCTTGCAACGGCGGTTGCCAGCGGTCAAACGGTGTCGATTATTCCTGCCGTCGCCGGCGGCTGAACCTCTAGCCCAAGCGGGCATTCGGTTTTGATTTAGCAGTCTCGTAGATAGAGTGCTAACTCTCAAAGTTCAATTTTTGGGACAAATTCGGAGGAATAAATCATGGCCAAAATCATTGCATTCGACGAAGAGGCCCGCCGCGGACTCGAAACCGGAATGAACAAACTCGCCGACGCCGTGCGTGTAACGCTCGGACCGAAAGGTCGCAATGTCGTGCTCAGCAAAAAGTGGGGCGCCCCGACAATCACCAACGACGGCGTTTCGATCGCCAAAGAAATTGAACTTGAAGATCCATACGAGCGCATCGGCGCCGAACTCGTTAAAGAGGTTGCAAAAAAGACAGACGATGTCGCCGGTGACGGCACAACAACTGCAACCGTCCTTGCCTGGAGCATGGTTCACGAAGGTCTGCGCAACGTTGCAGCCGGCGCAAACCCGATGAGCATGAAGCGCGGCATTGAAGCCGCTGTTGAAGCCGCGGTCGCAAGCATCAAATCGTTGGCAAAAGTTGTCGACAGCAAAGAGCAGATCGCACAAGTCGCGTCAATTTCTGCAGCCGACAACGAAATCGGTCAAATGATTTCTGAAGCGATTGACAAAGTTGGCAAAGATGGCGTGATCACCGTCGAAGAGAGCCAAACATTCGGCATGGAGATGGACCTCGTCGAGGGCATGCGTTTTGACAAGGGTTACATTTCGCCATATTTTGCAACCGACACCGATCGCATGGAGGCCTCAATTGATGATGCCTACATTCTTTTGGTTTCAAACAAGATTTCAGCAGTGCGTGACATGTTGCCAGTGCTCGAAAAAGTCATGCAGGGTGGCCGACCTCTCGTGATCATCGCCGAAGATGTTGACGGCGAAGCGCTCGCAACTCTTGTTGTCAACAAGATCCGCGGCACTTTCAAGAGCGTCGCCGT
>SYNW01000013.1 GCA_005805045.1 Actinomycetota bacterium | reverse complement strand
ATTTTGTTGCTCGTCGCCACGAACTTTCGCTAATTGATTTTTAGCCGACCAACACGAGGCTGACCACGCCGAGCGAGGCGGCATTGGCGACCATTGCCACTTCAGTCATCGGCACCGCCAAGACGACAGTTGTCTGCCGATTTGGCAGATCAATCACGTCAAAAACCAGAACTCGCTCAAGAGAGATCGCCGAATCAATGATCACATCGACATAGTCGCCTGCGTGAATTTCTGGCAGTGGCCCTGCGCTTTGCATCGCCACCGCGCGAAACCCAAAAGGTATTTCGTGGCGACTTGCACTTTGCTGGTCGCTAGTCGTGACATCGTTTTCGTGAAATGACACCGCGGAAACCAGAAAGAGAAGAGCACAGATGACGGAAATTGAAATGACGACAATTCGCTGTCGTGCGGCGTCACGACAAAGTTCGTACCAAGACTCGAGAAGTTTTGTTTTCATGGCTGAATGCCATGTGTACCGACTACGAATTAGTGGCTGGCGCGGGTTTCGTCTCAGTTTTTGTCGGTGATACCGTATCGCTCGAACCAGTCGAGCCAGTCGTGCTGGTCGTGCCTGAACTGGTGCTTGAGTCTGAACCTGCGGCCGTTGTCGAACTCGTGGTGCCTGCGGAATCACTCGGCTTGCCCGTTGATGAGCCTGAAGTGGCGGTCTTGCCCGAGGCTGCACTATCGGTCTTGTAGAAGCCTCCGCCCTTGAAAGTGACGCCAACCGGCGTAAACACTTTTTTCACTGGGCGCGACTTGCCGTCTGTTGGATGCGGCGCTTCGGTCAGCGCATCATCGCTAAATGCCTGATAGATCTCGATGGTCTCTCCCGAGTCAATGAACTTGTAAACATAAGTCGGCATAGGGCTTTTGATTCTAGGATGATTGTGTGGCTGTGCGCACTGCTGTTGTTCCCGCGGCCGGAATGGGCACACGCTTCTTGCCCGCGACCCGCGCCACACCCAAAGAATTGCTACCTATATACGACACCCCGGCGCTGCAGTTCGTGATCGATGAGGCGGTGCAGGCGGGTTGCACGCGTGTCGTGATCGTCACCAGTCGAGCCAAACCGTCGATCGAGAGCTATGCCTCGGCAGCCAGCACCGAGAAAGTTGCGGTCAGTGTCGTGTACCAGGATTCGCCTTTGGGTTTGGGTCATGCCGTGAGTTGTGCGCGACAAGCGGTGGGCGACGAGGCGTTCGTGGTGATGTTGCCAGACGAAATAATGGGCGATGCGTCGCTGACGAAACAACTTGTGTCGCTCTATGAAAAATCTGGCAAAAGCAGCATTGGATTAAAACAAGTTGCGGCTGCTGAACTCTCAAGTTACGGCAATGTCAAAGTCGCCGGTTGCAAAGGTGAAACAGAAGATACAGTCGAAATTTTGCAAGTTGTTGAAAAACCAAAACCAGCAGATGTGGTCAGCGACATCGTGATCATCGGTCGTTATGTGTTGTCGCCAAAAGTTTTCGACAAGCTTGGACAAATCAAACCCAGTGCGAACGGCGAACTGCAGTTGACCGATGCGCTGGAAATGTTGGCAAATGAGCGCGCCTTGTTGGGTGTTGTCAGCGAAATAACTCGATACGACATTGGCACGCCGATCGGGCTTTTGCGCGCAGTCATTGAGATCGCCCTTGAGCGCAAAGATATTGGCCAGCAATTGAACTCTTGGCTTAAAGAAAAATTCAACAAATAGATTAAGGTAGGTCGCTGTGTCTAAGAATTTTGAAGCGACCGTGGATGCCAAAGAGGTCGGTCTTGACTCGACGCGACTGAAAAAAATCGACGAACACTTCAATCGCTATGTAGACGAAGGTCGCTTGGCCGGCTATTCGGTAGCCGTTGCGCGACACGGTAAGGTCGCGCACTTTGGTATGTATGGTCACAAAGATTCTGAAACTGGCGCGCCGATCACCGACGACACGATCTATCGCATTTATTCGATGACCAAACCAATAACTTCGATCGCGTTGATGATGTTGGTTGAGCGTGGTTTGTTGCAACTCACAGACCCAGTCAGCGAGTTCATTCCGTCATTTGGTGAAACACGAGTTTGGAATACGGGCACGGTTCTAAAGCCGATGACGAATGCTCTAACTGAGCCAATTCGCATTTGGCACTTGTTGAGCCACACGGCAGGCATGACATATGGATTTATGTACTCAGATGTCGTAGACGACATGTATCGTCGTGCTGGTTTTGAAGCGGGCGTGGCATATAAAGATTCGCTCGAAGTCGTCTGCGACAAATATGCGGCGTTGCCGTTGTTGTTCCAGCCAGGTTCAAGCTGGAACTATAGCGTTGCCACCGACATTGTTGGTCGAGTAGTTGAAGTTGTTGGCAAGATGCCTCTCGACGAATTTTTCGACAAAAACATTTTTCACCCACTCGAAATGCACGACACCGCGTTCTGGGTGTCGAATGACAAGAACGACCGAGTCGCATCGCTCTACCGTTACGACGAGGCAACACACAGAAAGACAAAACTCGATAGTTTCGGCAATAGCAGTTTCAAAAAGCCAGTGTTTCTGTCGGGTGGTGGTGGCTTAGTCTCGACTGCCAGCGACTATTTCAAGTTCATCCGCATGCTCGAGGGTCGAGGCAAGTCGGGCAATGTGCAACTTCTTTCTTCGCGTACTTTCGAAATGATGGTGACGAACCATCTGCCGAATAACGCCGACATTTCAACATTTGGCCGACCACTCGGTGAAGAAATTTTCTATGACGGACTCGGCTTTGGTCTCGGCTTCGGAGTTGTCGTTGATCAAGCCAAAACTCGCGTGGCTTGCCCTAACGGCACATTCAGTTGGGGTGGCATGGCCAGCACCGCGTTTTGGGTAGACCCCGTGAACGAGATCAGCGCAATGTTTTTCACGCAGTTGATTCCGTCGAGCACATATCCGATTCGCCAATATTTGCGTTCGCTGGTCTACGCCGCAGTCACCGACTAGCGCGATCTTGCACAAAAATTAGGCGATGCGTTGAAATCTATTCGGTTCGTCGAGAATAAACCCGAAAGCGTCGACGGCGGCTTCGACTTCACAGTTTGAAGCGATGCTGAAATAGCGCCAAGTGTCTGGCGCGACTTTCGTGTATTGCTGAGTTTGTTTTGTGATGCCAAGAGTTTCAGCGTTGATAACCGCGACGCTGATTGTTGCGCTGTGGCCAACGAGCAGTGGTAGTCGCCGAATCGGAATGCAATTTGTGAACGGCGTGCCGGCGAAATCGAGGTCGGTGCAGCCATCCAACTCGGTGCGATGGGCGCCGTTGACTTCACCCCAGCGACCGTGACTGTCGGTGCCGAGCCAAAGATCTGGCTCGTCGAGGTCACGAAACAATAGGCATTGCTGCACCACCCAGCCCGCTGAAAGTCGCAACACAAATTGAGCGTTGTCGAGGCCGAGGGATCCTTCGGCTGTCCAACCTTCGTTCTCCCAGCGCAATTTGACGGTGCTTTGATGCGACTGCTCGGCAGGGTTGACCGCTTGCCACGTCGCACCGTGCCCCGACGACGACAGCGATTGGTAGGTATTGATATTGGCGGGCATCTTGGCGTTAATCGTACGCAGCCTGCGAGGCGGTTTAGCCTGCCACAAGTTCTGTGGCGATACCGTCAGCATCGTGATTTCTCTAGTTGAAGCACAGAAAATCGTGATCGGTGGATGCGAGCCAGTTGCGCCGGTTCTGGTCGACTGTCAGTCGATGGCTGGGCGGGTTGTGGCGCAAGATGTCGTCGCAACCGAGTTCATTCCGCCGTTTGCCAATACGGCTGTCGATGGTTTTGCCGTGCGCGCGCAAGATGTATCTAAAGCCGGTGTCGAACTCGAGGTGCTCGGCGTTATTGGTGCAGGTCATGTTGCTGGCTATGAAATTGGCGTGGGTCAGGCTGCGCGAATCATGACGGGTGCGCCGATGCCGCAGGGCGCCGATGCCGTGGTGATGATCGAGGATGCGACCGAACTAAGCGCATCACGCGTGCGATGCAACAAGCCGGCCAAAGTTGGCGATGCGATTCGCGAAATCGGTGAAGATGTGCGAGCGGGTGATGTTGTGTTCAAATCTGGTGAAGTAATCAATCCCGCGGGCATTGGCGTGTTGGCAGGCGTCAACGCGCGAAGAGTTTTGTCGTATCCACGTTTGCGCGTGGCGATGTTGTCGACGGGTGACGAACTTGTAATTGATGGCTCAGATCTAAAACCTGGTCAGATTCGCGAAAGCAATCTGACGATGCTTTCAGCAATGATCAGCGCGACTGGTTGCGAAGTGATGAATCTCGGCATAGTCGCCGACGACGAGGCAGTGCTTGAAAGCAAACTGCGCGAAGTAGCAACTCGATGTGACGCAATCGTCACTAGTGGCGGCGTCGGGCAAGGCGATTTTGATGTCGTGAAAATTGTTCTATCCCGAATCGCCGACATGAAATGGATGCAGATGGCTATCAAACCAGCGAAACCTTTTGCATTCGGCAAAATCAAAACCGGCGACGCAAGAGTAATCCCAATATTTGGACTGCCGGGCAACCCCGTGTCGTCGATGATCAGTTTTGAATTGCTGGCGCGACCCGCTCTGCGCAGAATGATGGGTCACACGCAAAGTTTGATGCGACCGACCGTGCGCGCGATTGTCGATGCGCCGATGAAGCGCAAGCAAGACGGCAAGATTCATTTCATGCGAGTGTTCGGCGAGTTCGCCGAGGATGGGCGATTGCATATTCGCGACACGGGACCACAAGGTAGCCATCAACTTGCAGCCACGGCGCAGGCCAACGGTCTGGCGATGGTGCCCGACGGTCAAGGGTTGGCACTTGGTGCCGAAGTAGAAGTGATGTTGCTGGGCTAATGCGCAACCAACTGGCTATCAATAGTCTTGAAATCTTGCTTGCAGAATATGCTCGTTACATGGGATTGCGATGGAACTAATTGACCCGTTCGGGCGAACTGTCCGCGACTTGCGAATCTCGATCACCGATCGCTGCAATTTTCGTTGCACCTATTGCATGCCCGAAGAAGGATTGGCGTGGCTCGATCGCAGCGACATTTTAAGTTTTGAAGAAATCGAGCGGTTGGCGACGATCTGTGTGCATCGATTTGATGTCGACAGCATTCGTTTGACGGGTGGCGAGCCGACGGTGCGAGCGCACTTGCCGATGTTGGTCAAAAAACTCGCGCAACTGAAAGTGCCGAGCACCGCCAAGTCGCCTGTGGCCGGCAAAAATATCGATCTGGCGTTGACCACAAACGGTGCAACATTGCGTTTGCTTGCCGATGATCTCAAATCTGCAGGATTGTCGCGGATCAACATCAGCCTCGACACGCTGCAAAGCGAAAAGTTTCTCAAGATCACCCGTCGCGATCACCTGGCAAACGTCTTGGACGGGATTGATTCGGCGATTCAAGTCGGTTTTACACCAGTCAAAATCAACGCCGTCATTCAGCGCGGGGTGAACGACGATGAAATTTTGGCACTGGCCAGTTTTGGGCGCGACAAAAAAGTCGAAGTGAGATTCATTGAATTCATGCCACTCGACGCACAAGGCCAGTGGCAAAGCAACGATGTAGTCGGTCAAGACGAGATCGTGGCGACGATCAACGACGTCTACCCACTCGAGCAAGTTGCGGCGCGTGGCGCAGCACCCGCAGATCGCTGGCGGTATCTCGATGGCGCCGGCACCATTGGCGTGATTCCGTCTGTGACAAAGCCGTTTTGTGGTGACTGTGATCGTGTACGCCTAACTGCAGAAGGGCAGTTTCGCACTTGTTTGTTTTCGACCACCGAGTTCGACCTGCGGGCGATGCTGCGGGGCGGTGCGACCGACGATGCGATCGCATCTGAAATCGCGCGGGCGGTCGGCACCAAGTGGGCGGGACACGCGATTGGCAACGTCACCTTCGTGCGACCAAAGCGCTCGATGAGTCAGATTGGCGGCTAGTCATGACGGTGAAAAATCATGTCTGACCTGAATTTTTCCCATCTTGACCCGATGGGTCGGGCCCGCATGGTCGATGTAACGCCAAAGGAACCGACGCATCGTCGCGCGGTGGCTAGGTGCAAAGTTTTTATGAAACCCGAAACAACGGCGGCGATTGTTAATCGTGAAGTGAAAAAGGGTGATGTGCTCGCCGTCGCGCGCGTCGCGGGCATTCAGGCGTCAAAGCGCACGGCCGAGATGATTCCGCTATGTCATCCGCTGTTGGTTGGCGCGGTATACATCAACTTTGAATTCGGCGACGACCATATTGCAGTTGAGGCGCAAGTCGACACGATCGACCGCACAGGCGTCGAAATGGAAGCGCTGCATGCCTGTTCGGTTGCCGCGCTGACGATTTACGACATGTGCAAGAGCGCTGACCGCGCAATGGTCATTGGCGAACTCACTTTGTGGGAAAAGTCGGGCGGGCGACAGGGTACCTATCGGCGCGAGGCGTGAGGTTCGGGCGCTAGTTCATCCATAAATTTTGCTCGGCAGTTCCCATAGTTTTAGGGCTTTGAGAGGCTTGGGTAGTGTTCTCGTCATCCCGTAATACACTTAAGAGACCCCATGAGTAAGTTGATTCTTTTGATCGTTGGCGCCGCTTGGCTGGCAGTTCTTTTGCCACCCCTAGTTCGAGCCCGGATAAACAAATCGCCGACAATTTCGGTGAGCCATTTTCGGCGTCACCTCTCGACTTTGCAGAGTTCTAATTTGCGCCATCCACAGGGGCAGTTGAGGGGTATGTCTCGCGAACTGGCGCCAAACCAGACCCGTTCGCGTCAGGCGAGTCATTTATCGCATCTAACCGGCCCGATTTTGCGACCACAAGGCACCCGCTCGCATCAGCCGCGCTCGGGTGATTCTTACGCTCGCGAACTTGTTCGCCAGCGCCGTCTGCATACGGTTGTTGGTCTGGCCACGGCAGTGGTGGTTTCGTTGTTCTTGGCGTTCACGACTCGCTCGTTTGTCCTGGTTTATGCGTTTACGCTGAGCCTGATCGCATTGCTTGGCTATTGCTATTGGCTGGTGCAACTTCGCTCGCAGCGCGACAGCACGCGCTATATGCGTCAGTTTCGCAACCGCGCCGCCTGATACGCCAAACAATTCAACGCAATTCGGGGCTGTAGCTCAGTTGGTAGAGCGGTACGTTCGCAATGTACAGGCCAGGGGTTCAATTCCCCTCAGCTCCACTTCACTTGCCATAATGGCAGGATACTAAAGCGTCAAGTTTGAACAATTAGCGGGGGAATTTTTTATGTCGATGACTTTCACTGAGGCAGGTCTTGCCGTCACTGCGCCAGGACAGATCTTTGAGTTGGTCGACGCCGATGTTTCCGGTGTGAAGATGCAAGTTTTCAAAAACGCTCCAGCCCATCTGGGTCAAGTTTTTGCTGGTTCGCGCGGTCATGGCGACAAGACTTTCTTGGTCTACGAAGGCGAGACCTACACATTTACCCAAGCCATGGATCAAATTGATGCGCTGTCGAATCTGCTCGTGAACACCTATGGCGTCAAGAAGGGCGACAGAGTTGCCGTCGCTATGCGCAACTACCCAGAGTGGGTGATGTCGTTCGCGGCAATTATTTCCGTTGGCGCGGTCTCGGTGTCGATGAATTCGTGGTGGGTCGAAGACGAAATAGATTTTGCGCTGCAAGACTCGGGGGCCAAAGTGTTGATCTGTGATCAACAGCGCTTTGATGTCGCCGCGCCGAGTTGCAAGAAATTTGGCGTCAAAGTTTTGGTTGTGCGTGCCGAAAAGCCGTTGCCAAGTGGCGTTGACAAATGGCAAGACGCACTTGGGCCACATTTGAAGGCCGCACTGAAGTGCCCCGTGGTCGACATCAAGTCTGACGACGATGCGACGATTTTGTACACATCGGGCACGACAGGTCGCCCCAAAGGTGCGGTGTCGACGCATCGCGCGATCATCTCTTCGCTGATGGCGTTTTCTTCGCGCAACGCGGTGCTGGCGATGTCGGGTACGAAATTGAAAGAAGTTACCGGTCCGGAAATACCAACTTCATTTATTTTGATCGTGCCTCTATTTCATGTCACTGGTTGTGTGCCAGTGATGATGAGCTGTTTCATCGCCGGCCTGAAACTTGCGATTATGTACAAGTGGGATGCCGAAAAGGCTCTCGAAATGATTGAGCGCGAGCAGATCACCAATTTTGTTGGCGTGCCGACGCAAAGTTGGGACCTCGTCAACTCGCCCGCGTTCGACAGATACGACACCACAAGTTTGCGCGCCGTTGGTGGCGGTGGTGCACCGTCGCCGACTTCGCTGGTCGGCAAAGTCAACGACAAGGTCAAGAACGGCAATCCACAACTTGGTTACGGCATGACTGAAACGAACGCTTTTGGTCCGGCAATCACGGGGTCTGATTATCTTGAGCGCCCAAGCAGCACGGGTCGGGCAGTTTTGCCAATGCGTGTTGAAGTTCGCGACGAAAACTTGAAGTCCGTGCCAACGGGCGAGGCAGGCGAAATCTGGTTCTTCGGTCCGATGTTGATTCGTGGTTATTGGAACCGCCCCGATGCGACCGCTGAGACAATTGTTGACGGCTGGCTTCGCTCAGGTGACATTGGTCGACTCGACGCCGATGGTTATGTTTATGTCGAAGACCGCGTCAAAGACATGATCTTGCGTGCAGGCGAAAACATTTATGGCGCCGAAGTTGAGAGTGCAATCTATGATCACCCAGCCGTGCACGAAGCCGCAGTTTTTGGCGTGCCCCACGAACGACTTGGTGAAGAAGTTGGTGTGGCGATTTTGCCAAAAACCGGCACTGTGCTTGATCCACAAGATTTGTGGAAGTTTCTTGAAGGCAAAATCGCAGCGTTCAAGGTGCCCGCGCATGTGATTGTGATGCACGAGCCATTGCCACGCAACGCCGCTGGCAAATTTTTGAAGCGCGAGTTGCAGCAACGCTTGGTCAAGGGCGAACTCACAGCGGTTTCTCGCACAAGTTAGTTTTCGCGTGCCCCCAGTAAATCTCACGACAGTCGATGGCGTGAGCCTTGATGCGTTGACGATTGGCAACGCGTTGGTCGATGTTTTGGCGACGGTTGACGAAAGTTTTTTGGTGCGCGAAAAAATCGTCAAAGGCTCGATGAACCTTGTCGACATTCAGCGCTCGAAACATTTGCATTCGCTGGTGCACTCGCGCACCGAGATGAGCGGCGGCTCGGCGGCCAACACGGCCTATGGGTTGGCCAGCCTGGGTGGTAAGGCTGGGTTCATTGGCAAGATTTCTGCAGACCGTCTCGGTGACGCTTTCAAGCATGATCTTGACACGGTAGGCGTGAAGTTTTTCCCAGGCGTGACTTGTACGAGTGAAGACACTGGTCGATGTTTGATCGTCGTTACGCCGGATGGCAATCGCACGATGAACACATTCTTGGGTGCAGCCTCGTTGCTCGACGCCGCAGATATTTCTAAATCTGCCGTACAGAGCGCGGCAGTCGTGTTTCTTGAGGGCTATCTGTTCGACAAAGAGGCGGCTAAAGATGCGTTTCGAACCGCGGCTGATTTTGCGCATGCTGCGGGGCGCAGGGTTGCGCTTACACTTTCAGATTCATTTTGCGTAGACCGCCATCGCGAAGACTTTTTGTCGTTGATTAAAAACGACATTGATATTTTGTTTTCTAACGAAGACGAACTCAAGGCGCTATACCAAGTCGAGTCAATCAACGAGGGGCTACATCAGTTGCGCGAAGATTGCGAATTTGCCGCCGTCACGCGCAACGAGCACGGGTCAGTCGTGATTGACGGCGAAGAGGTCGTGATTATCGACGCCGAGCCAGTTGACAGTGTGGTTGACGCCACTGGGGCAGGCGACATGTATGCAGCCGGTTTTCTTTACGGCTTCGTGCGTGGCAAACCAATCGAGCAATGTGGCAAGATCGCCTCACTAGTCGCTTCAGAAGTCATCTCGCACATGGGGCCGCGACCGCTCGTGTCGTTAGCGACCTTCGTACCGAAAGATCTGCTGCTTGATTAGAGTTCGTCGGCTGGAAAAAAAGTTAGTTTGAGGTCGCCAAGGCGCACGAGAGTTGTCGCAATCCAACTGCCGAGGCTGCCAAAATTTTCATCAAGCAATTTGCTCGTGCCGTCTTGCAGGGTTTCTTCGGCGAGTTCATAGCTGCCTTCGTATGTCACTTCGATTGCATAGTCGAGTTGGTCGGCAGATTTTTTGTCTGTCTGTGTTGGATGATTTATTTCGACCGTGATGCCCTCGCGATCCAATTTGCCCTTGCCAATCTGTGGGCTTTTGAACGGAGCGATGCTTTCAACAAGGTTTGCGTCGGGCTGTGTCGTTAGTCGTTGCATGCGAAACACTATTTGCATTTCAATCTCTGGTGCTTCATGAAAAATCTCTTCGGTATACCATGAGCGATAAATTGCTTGGCTCCAACTCGGCCAGGTCAGCGTGACATGGGCAATGACTCGTGGCGGTCTACCTTCGCCAGGCAGGCCGTAGCTCGTCTCCCAGACGAGATCTCCCAGCAAGACATCTGACTGAAAGTGTTCGTCAAATGCTTGGCGTTCAAGAAACGCATTTGAAAAGGCGTCGCGCAAGGCGCTAATCGCATCGGTAAAGACATGGTCCAACATGCAGTACTCACGCTAACAATGTGCCAAACTAAATGCTCATGAGTCTTGTGCAGGTTGAGCGAAAAGATGGTGTGGCGACGCTAACGCTGAATAATCCAGCAGAGCGCAACACGATGACTGCCGAGATGGTCGCCGATATTTCGGCCGCGATGAACGATATCGAAGCCGATCAAAAAGTCGGTGCGCTCGTCGTCACCGGTGCGGCCCCCGCTTTTTGCGCAGGCGCGAACCTCGGTAATTTGGCCGAGGCCGACGGTGCGTCACTGACGAAGATTTATGAGGGATTCTTGCGCATCGCACGCACACCATTGCCGACGATCGCGGCGGTCAATGGTGCCGCAGTCGGCGCCGGCATGAACTTGGCGTTGTGTTGCGATGTGCGCATCGCCGCTACTCGCGCAAAGTTTGACACGCGATTTTTACAGATCGGTTTGCACCCTGGCGGTGGACATACTTGGATGTTTCGCAACATTGCGGGCCCACAAGCCACGATGGCTGCAGTTGTTTTCGGCGAGATTCTCGACGGCGTCGAAGCCGAGCGCGTTGGCCTGGTTTATAAGTGTGTGCCAGATGACGAGTTGATGTCGGTTGCACACGCCATGGCGATGCGCGCAGCCAGCGCGCCGCGCGAACTGGCGATTCTCACCAAGCGCACGATTCAAGAAATGGCCAACGTCACGACCCATGAACAAGCAGTCGCCAAAGAACTCGAGCCACAAGTGTGGACAACGCGCCAACCTTGGTTCGCTGAGCGCCTGGCCGCCCTGCAATCTCGCCTCAAAAAATAAAAATTATTTGCTGATTGCGAGCCATTGGCGGGTTAGGGCATCATGACGCACCTGCCACTCTTCAGAGGTGATCGCATAACGCAAGTGATCTTCCCAAACGCCATTAATTTCGAGAAAGCGCTCGGCCAAACCTTCGAGGCGCAGCCCCAACTTCTCGGCGATTCTCTTGCTATTTGTGTTGCGTGGGATTATGCAAACTTCAAGGCGATGCAGGCTCAATTCATCAAAGGCAAATTTCATGATTGCTACGACACCTTCAGCGACATAACCGTTGCCCGCATGCTTGCGGTCGATCCAATAACCGATCGTGCCCGTCTGCATCGCTCCGCGCACGACATTGTTGATGTTTACTTCGCCAACCAGCAAATTGTTCAAAAACAAGCCGAGCGCGTATGCCGAACCATTTTGTCGCTCGCGGTCGCGCGCCACGCAACGCCGTTCAAATGCATCACGGTCAGTCGCCGGATCGGCCAAAAACTCTGAACGGCGAGGCTCCCAAACATTTAGCCAGTCGACATTGCGCAGTCGCACATCGCTCCAGGCTTCAAAGTCGTGGGTGACCAACGGTCGCATCATGATTCTTTGACCATAAAGACGCGGTGGCGCGACCGGCGTGCCAGCAGGATGCAAAAACTTCTTTGGTGAGGTGTTCGACAAGTGACTCAAGACATTTTCTTTCGCAGTTCAGAGATTAGCCCGTCAAGCAGATTGTATTGGCTGACGACGATCTCAGAAATTTGCAGCCTTCGCATCACGGCAACAAGCACGCAACAGCCCCCGACGATGATGTCGGCACGGTCGCGGGGTAGACCAGGGTTGAAAACACGATCGCGTAGCGGTTCTGTGGCCAGCGTGCGAAAAACATCTTCAACCGCGTCGCGAGATAGTTTCAATTCGTGCAGCGTCGCCGGGTCAAAAGTTTTTTGGCCAATCTCGACGGCGGCGACAGTGACGATTGTTCCGGCGACACCAACAACTCGATCTACTTGACGAACAAGTGGATGATTGTGCGCCACATCATCAACTGCATCGGACACCAAAGAAATCGCATTCGTGAGTTCTTCGGGCCGCGGCGGGTCACGATGTAACTCTGCCTCGGTGATGTTCACCGCACCAAACGGCAAACTGACGGCGAAATCCAAGCTTTCGGTGCCGACCATAAGTTCGGTCGAAGCCCCACCGATGTCGACGACAAGAGTGGATTTTTTGTCTTTGAACGAACTTGTCGCGCCAACAAAAGACAACGAGCCTTCAATTTCGCCCGAGATTAATTCGGGTTCGGTGCCAGAAATTTTTTTGACCTCAGCGAAAAACTCGTTCGTATTTTTGGCGGCGCGGCACGCGGCTGTCGCCACGGTGCGACGGTGAGAGACATTGTGCTGTTTGATCAACGACTCGTAGTCATGTAAGCACTCAAGAGTTCGCCGCATCGAATCTGCACTGAGCACGCCAGTCGTGCCAATGTTTGCGCCAAGGCGCGTCGAACGCACAATTCGCTCGAGTGTTTTGCCGTCTCGGTCGATGATCAGCAAATTCGTCGAGTTGCTTCCGATGTCGATTGCCGCGAGCGCTGCGAGTGCACCATCCATTAATTATGCACACTAGTTAGTGTTGTCAGTCTTGCTGAAGTCGCTTGTCTACCCATTGGCCAACGACATCAGTTTTATCAACCAGCCAATTTGCATAATGCGCGTGCAGGCACTTCACGCCGATTCGGGTGCCAGCAACACCGCCGTGGGGTCGTGGGCCCGAGTATTGCGCAGGTATTGCGCTGTCGCGTTCGGTGGCGTATCGCTCGTGTGTTAGTCGCAATGCTTCGGGATCAATTTCGCTTTCTGCAATGTCGATGCAACCGTCCGACTCTAAGCGGCTCACTGCGATGTGTTCTTGCGCGCCGACGAGCCAATAACGAGTTGGCATCGGCGTGCCGTCGAACAGCAGCGGCTCGTTTTTGACAACAACCGGTTCACCATTTTTATCTCGCACGACGACTTCGAATTCTCCCTGCGGTTTGCGGCCGAGGAGTTGCGTAACACGAGCGATATCTTGCGCTGAAGCCTTGCTCATTGGCTTAGCAACTTCGTCAGGCTGACGATGTCTTCGTTCGTGTCGAGATCTTGTGACGATCCGTCGCATGCAACTTCTTCGAGCAGATCTTTGTGCGATTTAAAGAGGCTCCTTGCGCCTTCATCTCCCGAAGTTGGCAGCAACGGCCAGAACTCTGCGTGAACTCGCACCGGGTTGCCGCGCACGCCATTGTAAGTGGCCACAGCGAGTGGGGCAGTTGAGCGGGCAACACGTTGCCAGCTTGAGCCGACGATTGCCGGTTGATCGGCCAAACCGATTACGACGGCATTGGCACCCAGTCGCTGTGCTTCAGCGAGCCCACATTGCAGACTGCTTGCCATTCCAGATTGCCAATTTTCGTTATGCACGACGATTAAATCTGCACCAGAAATTCGCGCGTCAGAAATTTGTGATGACAATTCAACTGCACCAGTGACAATGATGATTTTGCGGAACCGCGCATCGGCGAGATGTTTGACCGACCAGGCAAAAACGCTCCGACCAAGAATTGGGGTCAGTAATTTATGCTGATTACCTAAAAATCTTGATCCGCTTCCCCCGGCTAACAGAACCGCAGTTGCTGTCGAGTTATTTTTTTGCTCTGCGACCACTACCCAATAAAGTACCTGGGGCGATCCTGAGCACGAGGCTTAATCGCGTAATCGTGTCTAAAGTTGGCGAAAAGTGCCCGTTTTCGATGCGGTTGATTGTCTTGCGGTCGATTCCTGCGCGTGTGGCCAGTTCGTCTTGACTGAGGTCTGATTTGATCCTGAGTTTACGCAATTCTTTGGCGACAATTTTTTGTTGAGCTGAACTTTTTGACGAGAGAGTCTTTTGCGAAATCTTCATGTGATTAGTGTAAAACTTTTTGGATCAAAATGACTGACCGTGACGCGGAATAATTCAAGGCCGAAATCAAGCATTTGAGTCGCAGATCTAGTGACAAGTGTTACATCTCAGTTACTGGTCAGTCGTTACCCTGTTACACGGCTTGTTTAAGGTAATCACAAGCAATCAGTAAGGCGCGAACTGGGGTTCTCTGTGGCGGAGACCGTTTAACAGTCGAATGCCTGCCAACTTTGGCGGGTCCGAAAGGACAATAAACATGACACATCGAGTTTCGCATTACCCAAAGTCAATCAAGGTGACGCTGCGCGCGTTGCTGCTAGCCGGCCTGCTCTCGTTGGGCGTTGTACCAAGCCTGTCGATCTTTGGAATGCTGCACGTTGAAACTGTCGAAGCCAAGCCGATGCCGGCCATTGAATCGGCATGGGTGGCGATGCAGGCGCAAATCGCATTTGACGCGCTCGCCGCCGCAAGCGAGCTCGGTGCCATCGAGCAACGTGATGTCGCCTCACGCTGGATAAAAAGCATTGCCGTGATCGTGGCCGAGCATCTTGAAATCAGCAGCAAAGAGTTGGAGCATGCGTGGTTGCAGTCGAATCTTGCCCGACAAAGAGTGCTGTTCGCCGCGTTGACGCAACTGGGTGTGCCTTATAAAACAAACGCCGATCAACCCGGCAAAGCCCTGGACTGCTCGGCGCTGATTAAGTTTGCGTGGTCGAGTGCCGGCGTCAATATGCCTCGCGGTTCGGCACAACAGGTTGCTTTTGGTGAGACGGTTAAAAGTAGCGAGGTGCGTCTTGGCGACTTGGCGTGGTACCCGGGACATATTTCGATGTCGCTTGGTGTTGAAAATATTGTGATTCAAGCACCGACAACCGGTCGCAGCGTCGAGGTGCATCAAATTAACCAGTCACGAGTCAACTGGGTGCGTTGGATCGACCCGACCGCATAGTTCCGAAAAAAAGTTACTTATGAATTGGGCCGTCGCTGTTGGCGAGTGACGGAACACTTCGACCAACACGCTTGCCGATGATTTCGGCGCAAATTGAAATCGCCGTTTCTTCGGGTGTGCGCGAACCGATATCTAAACCGATCGGTGACATCAAGCGTGCGAGGTCTTGCGATTTCGTGATGCCAACTTCGGCGAGACGTTCGAGTCTCGTGGCATGGGTCTTGCGACTGCCCATCACGCCGATGTATCCAACTGAGGTTGCGAGCGCACCTTGTATCGCAGGCACATCAAACTTTGGGTCATGGGTCAAAATGCAGATCGCGTCTCGTGCACCAAGATCGGGGCCGCGCTCTGTGAGAACTGGCGTTGGCCAAGTTACGAGCACTTCGTCAGCCATCGGAAACCTGCGATGAGTGGCAAACACTTCGCGTGCATCGCAGACCACGACGTAATAGCCAAGAACTTTCGCCACACGGGCGAGTGCGGCCGTGAAATCAACTGCTCCAAAAATAATCATTTGTGGTGGTGGTGAGAATGATTCGACAAAAACTCGCACTACTGGCGTGTCTTGCAGATCTTCCGGCGTGACCTGACCCGACGGGCCATAGTTGCGCACGCTGGTGCGACCGGCTTCGAGTTCGCCAAGTGCATCGCGCGACGAAACGCGGTCGAGTTCTTGGTCACCAAGAGTGCCAATATTCTCAACGCCGGGCGAGGTCAACAGGGTTGCACCAAGATTTGGTCCGTCAATCACGGTGAGCAACGCCACAGGTTTGTTTTTGCGAATTCGATCGGCGAGTGCTGGGTAAATCATTGTCTCTCGGTCACCAACTCAGAGGCTGAATAAATAGGTGCACAACCCCACCGCAAGTTAAGCCAACAGCGAACGCTTCGTCGTCTGAATAGCCGAATTTAACCAGTTGTCCAGGGCTATTGTTTTTTAAAATTTCTAACGCTTCAGCCACAACCGCGCCTTCGACACAGCCACCAGAAACCGAACCACATACTTCGCCGTCTTCGTTGACCGCCATCGCCGCACCAGGATCACGTGGCCCCGAGCCTTCGATGTCGACAACCCTTGCCACGGCGATGCGTTTGTGTTGTGCCCGCCAGCGATCTATATCACCCAGAATTTCACGCATGACTCACGACCTTTCGCGTCTCGTTTGATTCGCGCGCAATAACCGCAGTCAATTCGCGCAGTGCCTCAAGTGAGTGTCCTTCAACGAAGTCGTCAATGTACGGCATTGCCGCCGCCATGCCACGAGCCAATGGCGCGTAGCCGGGGCTGACTTTCAGCGGATTAACCCAGATCACGCGATATGCCACACGTTGCAACCGCAACATTTGCTCTGCTAAAACTTTTGGCTCGCCGCGATCCCAACCGTCGGACAGAATCACAAAAATCGAACCTCGTGCCAACGAGCCAACGCCCCAGTTGTCGTTGAAGTTTTGCAAGCATTCCCCGAGTCGGGTACCGCCACTCCAGTCTGCAACTTGGGCCGAAGTTTGCGCAAGAGCGCGGTCTGGATCGCGACTGGTGAGTTCGCGCGTGATCCGAGTTAGGCGAGTGCCGAGCGTGAACGCCTCAACTCGTTGTCTGCCAACCACGGCTGCGTGCATGAATCTCAGTAATGCGCGTGCGTATGGCTCCATCGAGCCGGAGATATCTAGCAACACAACCAGTCGACGCAATTTGGTGCTCGGCTTGCGCCAATGTCTTTCGATTGGCTCGCCGCCGTTTTGCAGTACTGCGCGCATCGTACGCCTAATGTCATGTCGGGTGCCCTTGCGATTTATCTTTTGCAGTCGCAACGACCGTTTTGGTGGTCCCGCAAGTTTCAAATTCGACATAAATTGTTCAGCTTCGCGCAACTCCGTGTCGGTGTACGCGGCGAAATCTTTTTCTCGCAGCGTTTCAATATTCGAAAAGCGCAAGGTGATCGTATTTTCATCTTCTTTGAGTGTTTCAGTGCTTGAGTCGTCGCTGTTTTCTTCTTCGCTGTCAATCAGCAGCGTCACCGACTCGGTCTGTTGTTCATAACTTGTTGTATCGACGGCGATCAGTTGATCCCAAAATACGGCGAATGCACGATCAAAAATTTGTGTATCTTCGTGACGGCGAATCAGCGTTGAATACGCCGCCCAGTAGACATCGTCCCGATTTTCGAGGCCGATTCGACTCAAAGCGCTGACGAAAACAATTACCGAATCGAGCGGCACATCGACGTCAGCACCACGCAAAATACGGGCAAATGCGACTGCCATTTTGTGGGCAGGCGACAGGGCTAATGACCGGGCTGCCATCAATTGCTGTACAAGCCCCGTTCAAAGGCTTGCTTAACTAATGTGGCGACGCCGTTATCGCGCACGCGCTCGTGATCTTCGCGATACTTGAGCACGGTGCCGAGCGTTGCCTGCACGACCGACTCGTCGAGTTCGCCGACGCCAAGTCGACCAAGTGCCGTTGCCCAGTCGATCGTTTCTGCAACACCTGGTGGTTTGTAAAGTTGCATTTTGCGCAACGCCTCAACCGCACCAGCAACTTGTTTGGCGAGAGTGTCGGCAACTTGTGGCACGCGGCGTTTGACGATTTCGACTTCGCGATCAAAGTCCGGGTGTTCAACCCAGTGATAAAGGCATCGACGCTTGAGCGCATCGTGTACGTCACGGGTGCGATTCGATGTTAAAACAACCAATGGCGGTGTTGTCGCTTTATATGTGCCAAGTTCTGGGATGGTGATTTGAAAATCTGAAAGTACCTCCAACAAATATGCTTCGAATTCATCGTCGGCGCGATCAATTTCATCGATCAATAAAACTGGCGACACACCAGCACGCTGATCGATTGCCTGCAGCAGTGCGCGGCGGATCAAAAATCGTTCGCTATAAAGTTGACCTTCGAGTTTGTCGGCGCCGATCGATGTTGCTTCGCCCGTTGCCTCGACCGTGCGCAGGTGCAACAGCTGTCGTGAGTAGTCCCAGTCATACATTGCTTGGGCGGCATCGATGCCTTCGTAGCATTGCAAGCGAATCAGTTCGCTGTTGCGAATCGTCGCCAGAACTTTTGCCAGTTCGGTTTTGCCGACCCCGGCTTCACCTTCAAGCAACAATGGCCGGTTGAGCGACATTGCCAAGAAAACCGCGGTCGCCAAGCCGTCGCTGGCGAGGTAGTTGTGTTCGTCAAGTGCGCTTCGT
>SYNW01000104.1 GCA_005805045.1 Actinomycetota bacterium | reverse complement strand
TTGTTGCCCTCAGCATAATACGTCTCAATTACGAAAAGACAGGCTCACTACCTGGCAGTGAACATCTCTGCCTTTAGCTTTGAAACAATTGGGTACAGTCTTTGCATGAACCGTTTTGAACAATTGGCGAAAGTTTTGTATTTAAGCCCCGCGGAGGTCGCACAACGACTTGAGCTACTTTCTGAATCGGAGCGTGAGATTTTGATTCTTCGGTTTGGTCTCAATGATGGGGTAATTCGAACTCTTGAAGAAACCGCCGAAGCACTTAAAGTAACTCGAGAGCGAGTACGACAAGTCGAACAGGAGTCTCTTGCCCTACTTCGTCACCGCTTTAACCTGCCTGAATAACTAGTACTTCTTTCTCTCGGCTAAGGTCGTGTATTCCCGTCGTTGTTAAGTCGTTTTTTGCGTTGGTGGGGAAAGTGGCAGGTTTCGAACGAAAGCGCATGTGCCACAGACTTTGGGTCCATTCTCTTTAATCCAGCGACATGTGTCTTTGATTGCGCAGTTTCGCGAAGTCACTCGTACAGATACTTCAACTTTGCTAACAAAGTGTCCAAGTTGGCAGGCTCCATGCCAGTAGTGACATGATGTGGTTAAACATTTGCCTTCCAAGCGGTTCTTGAGCGCGAATTCGTCCATGTCAAGTGTCGTTTTCACAATCTCGGGCACATCAATCGCAACTGGCAGATAGCGCAACTCGCCAGCAACCTCATCAAATACTGCGAAAACTTTGTCGCCATGCGAGTTCGTTGCTGACGGACAACTGAGCGCGGTTCGTTTCGTACGCCCGACGCCATCGACAGTCGGACTACCGTTCTGCATCCATTCCGATACTCGCTCAAGTAGTTGAGATTCAATCAAAGTATGAGTTTTCATCAGTCATTACCGGTGATAAGTCGAGTTTTTAAATCTTGAAATTCCTGTTCAGTGAGAGAACCCTCATTGCGTAACTTAGCCAGAACCGCGAGTTGGTCTGCGATACTCGGAGTCGGGTGAACATACGTAATGTTTTGTTTAGGTTCTCGACGAGATGTCTCACGCTTGGCTTCAAAACGGGGGCAGCTACATGCGCGTTGTACGCCAGAGCCCAACCTCCTGGGTCTCGTGGCAATATGAAGCCCACACGTCCTGCAGATTCGTGGTCTTGCGTTCACTAATCACCGCCTGAAATCAGACGAGTTTTCAGTGTTTGAAACTCCTGCTCGGTGATTGAACCCTCGAACCGCAACCCAGCAAGCACCACTAACTGTTCCGCGATACTCAGTCGCGATGATTCACTTGATTTTTTTTTGGGAGTAGACGCTCCGTGTTTATGCACTGTCCTAAGACCAGCACAATTGCAATATATAGTAGTGCTACTTCCCATACCTCGTGGCATATAGGTTCTCTTTAAAGCCCCTCCACAATTTTTGCATGTCCCCATCTCCACACTCCTTATTTCTGCACCGCAGTTGGTGATATCACGATTTGCCACCAAAAATGAGGCGAGTTTTTAAAGCTATAAATTCAATTTCGGTGAGAGAACCCTCATCACGTAACTTGGCGAGAGCCGCAAGTTGGTCCGCGATACTTGGAGCCGGAGAAACATAAGTAATGTTTTGCGTCGGTTCCAGACGCGATGTCTCACGCCTAGCTGAGGGACGAGGACAACGACATGAGGGCAGACGACCGGAACCCAACGAAAGTTCGCTACCACGGTCAGTTGAACCGCCACATTTTTTGCATACGCTCATCTCAACACCTCTAATCGGTATGTTAGCCAACCCAGCTGACGCGCTACCAAAGGGAATCGCTCTACCATCTGAGCTATGGCCCCAATGAGACTTTTTCACGCTACCCGATCGAACAATTAACTGACGAGGCGCCAGCTGACAAGCGGTACATCGCGATAAAGGCGCTCGATCTCGTAAAACCTGCGCGTGTCGTCGTCGAAAATATGAATAACCACGCTGCCGTAATCGATAAGAATCCATTGTTGCTGCGACACGCCCTCACTTGACAGGGGCGAACGACCAGTCTCAGTGCGAACCGCATCTGTTATCGCATCACAAATCGTGCGAACTTGGCGTTTGTTGCCGGCGCTCGCAACGACGAACAGATCGGTGATTGCGAGAACTTCGCCGACGCTGAGCACGGTGATGTCATTGGCCTGTTTTTCATCGGCGGCTTGCGCGGCAATTTTCGCGATGCGTAATGCCTCTGGTTGAATTTGAAATTCTGTCATTCGTCCGGGTCCACAGTAGTAGTCGGAATGTCGGGATTACTCTCAAGAAACTGGGCAAATGTCGCACCGATAATGATTTGTAAGTCGATGCCCTGGGCCCGCTCGTTGGTGCGGTTGACTGAAACTTCGCCAATGAAATCAGCCAAGTTATTCGCCCCAGCCAGAACGCTGCTATCCACATAAAGCAAACGAGTCACCTCTTGGGGCGGTCCGGGCACCTCGCGCACAAGCGCGATATTGAACCCCGCTGCCAAAAGCCTTCGCACGATTTCGCGGCTGACAACGGCATTATTGAACGGGCTGTCAATCTGTAGGGACAACTGCCCCGTTAAGCCTGAACCGGTAATCGATGTTGGCGCAACGCTGGCCATGATCATCGTCACTTCTGACTTGTCGAGTTGATACATGTCTAACGGTTTCGGATTCAAATCGCCCCTGGGCACTGCCGTTGCGGAAAACTGCCAAACCTGAACTGGTCCCGAAATCAGCCGCTGAAAAAAAGAACCGATGTCGGTGGGCGAAGCAAGAGCCGTGGACTCGGTTTCAAGTGCGAGACCGAGGCCGACCGTGTTGCCGATCGCGGTCAACACCGACTTTTGATGATTGAATCGCTCGGCTTCGCCTTGATCAATTTGACGCGCCAGCAGAACGTCGACCAGTACCGCAGTTTCAACGGTCGTACGACCAAGTTTACTGACTATGCGCAACGCGCCGTCTGCCTCGGTGTTGCCTACATCAGAGTCCAAAAGAATTTCGGCAGGTCCGATTGGCTTGAACAACTCATTCAACTCTGCCCGACCCAGAATGCCGACTGCCGAAAACGAAACATCGAGCAAACCCTCGACATCGGCGACAAAAGCCGAAGCGTCGCCACCCGCATAAGAATCTGAGACTCGCCGTGGCTCTTCACCCTCAAGGACTTCGGCCATTGACTTTGCCGGAAGTGAAATGATCGTGCCGCCGAGACTGTTGCCAGAAAGAGCGATCACATTAATCGATGTGATTTCGCTTGATGTGTTCACCGTGGCGAGCAATGCAAGTGGCGTGTTTAAGATTTTTAGCGTCTTGACGTCGTTGGCATTCGTACCGCTGCCCGAATTAAGAACCGAGTTGTAACCAACCGCAAGGCCAACCGGCACCATCAAAGCGGCGGCGGCGCCACAACAAAGCGCGACGATTGTTCGTTGCTTTTGCCGCTGCGGAATTGCTGTCACTTTTTTGAACCGTACAAACCACGAGCAGCAATGACTTGCATGACCTGATCCGAGATCAAATATTCGAGTGGTCGACCATCGATGAAGCGTGCACGCAAGTCTGACGAACTGACTTCAAGTCGCGGAACCTCGACACGGTTCCAGACAAATTCGCTTGGCGGCACCATTGGCGACCCGGGTCGATCAACGACGACAAGGGTTGACAACTCGGCGATTTCTCTGGCCCGTTGCCATGAGCCGAATTTGGCGGCAGCATCGTCGCCGACGATCGTGAAAAGTTCGGCGCCCGGATAGCGCTGGCCGAGTGTGGCAAGCGTGTCGGCGGTATAACTTGGGCCACCACGGGTGATTTCGTCGTCGCCGGCAACTAATCCATCAACCCCCGCAATCGCCGCTTGGACCATGGCTAAACGGTCTGGTGCGGTCGCCACCTCGCGAATGCCGTGTTTTTGCCAAGGATCGTTGGCCACCATCAGAATCACACGGTCAAGTTTGAGCACATTTCGCACGTTTACGGCCGTAACTAGGTGACCTAAGTGTGGAGGGTCAAATGTTCCCCCGAACAGTCCGACACGCATTGGCACTATCAAAGTGTATGAGTCTCAGACCGATCTAACCACAATCAACCCGATGAAAGGCTTATAAAACTTGGCTCTAAAAAATTATGAAAACTTTCACTAACCCCTTGACAATTTCTGCCGATGCCCTAAAGTATCAAGTCCCCCGAATCCCCCCGAATAGAAAGAAACCCTAATCCCCCATGTCTGACTCAATTGGTATCTACCTGAACGAAATTGGCAAAGTTGCGTTGCTCAACGCCGAAGATGAGCGCGATTTGTCGAAGGCGATCGAAGCTGGCCGCGAAGCAAGGAAGCGCCAACAAAAAGGTGAACGAAGTGCCGTGATTCGTGCCGACATTCGCAACGCTGCTCGCGCCAAAGATCGCTTCATTCGCTCCAACCTTCGCTTGGTTGTCTCGATCGCGCGTCGTTACCCGTTGCCGCAAGGCATGGACCTTCTGGACCTAATTCAAGAAGGCAACCTTGGTCTTGAGCACGCGGTCGACAAGTTCGACTGGCGACGTGGTTTCAAGTTTTCGACGTACGCAACTTTCTGGATTCGCCAAGCGATCGGTCGTGCGCTTGACCAAAAAGCAAGCTTGATTCGAATTCCCGGTGATCGTTCGGCGACATTGCGCGCAGCATTGCGTCAAGGCTCGGGCGATGCCGAAGGTTTGAGTGCAATGAACGCAGAGTTGCATCGATTGACGACGCCGGTTTCGCTCGACAAAACAATCGGTGAAGATGGCGACGCAACTTTGGGTGACCTCGTGCCAAACGAAGACATCAGTCCTGAAGATGCCGTAATGGGCATGGTCGACACAAACTTGCTTGACCGTTTGCTGGGCACTCTTGACGAGCGTGCACGCTACGCAGTTGAAGCCCGTTTTGGCCTGCATGACGGCGAGCGCAAGAGCTTCCGTCAGGTCGGCGAAGAACTCGGTGTTACCGCAGAAGCAGCCCGCCGCCTCGTAAGCCGAGCCGTAGATACGCTTCGCGACGACGCCGGAGAAATCCTCACCGTCTAACGCACTTTGCGGTAATAGGGTTGTCATCATGAATGCCCGCTGGACACCATCTTCTTGGCAGAACAGTGTGGCTGCTCAACAGCCAAAATGGCCCGATCAAAACGAACTCGAGCACTCGCTAAAGCAGATCGCTTCGTATCCCCCGCTTGTTTTTGCCGGTGAAGCCCGATCGCTCTTGGCGGCACTTGGGCAAGTTGCGAGTGGCAATGCATTTTTGTTGCAGGCCGGCGACTGTGCCGAAAGTTTCGAAGAGTTCACTGCCGTAAACATTCGCGAAAAACTTCGCGTGATTTTGCAGATGGCACTCGTGCTGACATATTCGACGGGTGTTCCGGTTGTCAAGGTTGGTCGCATCGCCGGACAGTTTGCCAAACCGCGTTCGAGCGACACCGAGACGATCGGTGGCGTCGAGTTGCCGTCATTTCGTGGCCACATGGTCAACGACCCGGCACCACACGACGAATCGCGCGTGCCGAACCCGCAACGTCTCGTGCAGGCGTATCACCAGTCAGCCAGCACACTAAACCTGTTGCGCGCCTTCACCAAGGGTGGCTTCGCCGACCTCAACCGTGTGCACGCCTGGAACCAAGAGTTCGTCACGACAAGTGCCGAAGGGTTGCGCTACGAACAAGTTGCAGGTGAAGTCGAGCGCGCACTCGCGTTCATGCGAGCGTGCGGTGTTGACACCGAGATCCACAGCGCGCTGCATCAGGTCGATTTTTATACGAGTCACGAGGCCCTGTTGCTGGGATATGAAGAAGCGCTCACGAGGCAAGACTCGCTCACGGGCAACTGGTACGACTGCTCGGCGCACATGTTGTGGATTGGTGAGCGCACACGTCAACTTGATGGCGCGCACGTCGAGTTTTTGCGAGGCGTCGGTAACCCTGTTGGTTGCAAGATCGGTCCCGAGACGACAACTGATTTCGTTCTGTCGTTGTGCGAAACTCTTAACCCCTCGCGAGTGCCGGGTCGTTTGACCTTGATTTCGCGAATGGGCGCCGACAAAGTTGAGCAGGGTCTGCGTCCGTTGATTCGTGCGGTTCGCGACGCCGGGCACCCTGTTGTTTGGGCATGCGACCCGATGCACGCGAACACGTTCACCGCGTCCAATAATCGCAAGACCCGCCACTTCGACGACATCATCCGCGAAATCACAGGTTTCGTTTTGGCGCATCATGCCGAAAAAACGTGGCCAGGCGGCATTCATATCGAGTTGACAGGCGACAATGTGACCGAGTGCTTGGGTGGCGCCGAGTCGGTAAGCCAAGAAGATCTTGACACGCGCTACGAGACGGTTTGTGATCCCCGACTGAATGCCCGACAATCGCTTGATCTTGCATTTCGCGTCGCCGAATTAGTTCGCGCGGCAAAATAGCCCCGATGCGGGCATTCGATCTCGTCCGCGAATGGCCCGCGAGCAACACTTCAGTTTGCGTAATTGACCGTCACGGCGTCGCTCACCCGTTTGGTGACACATCGCGAACTTCGCGAGTTGCTTCTGTCTCAAAGTTGCTGACCGCATGGGCAGTACTTATCGCAATCGAAGAGGGCTCGACAACGCTCGACGCACAAGTTGGCCAGCAAGATTGCACGCTCGCCCACCTGATGACGCACGCCGGTGGCTACAGCTTCGATGGCGCGGTGCCAATCGTCGCCCCCGGGCGCAAACGAATCTATTCGAACACAGGCTACGAGTTGATTGCCGGTCATGTCGAGCGAGCAACCGAAATCAGCTTCAGCGAATATCTGTGCGATGCGATTTTTGAACCACTAGGAATGGCGAAAAGTTTTTTGAACGGCTCAGCGGCACACGATGTCGTCTCATGTGTGGATGACTTGGTCGAGTTTGCTCTTGAGATGCGCAACCCGAGTTTGATTTCAAGTCACACCGCAAGTGCTGCAACTGCAACACAATTTGCGGAACTCGAAGGTGTCGTGCCCGGCGTGGGCAGATTTGATCCGTGCAATTGGGGTTACGGACCGGAAATTCACGGCACAAAACATCCGCATTGGATGGGATCACGCAACAGTGCATCGACGTTCGGGCATTTCGGTGGCACTGGTTCTTTTGTTTGGCACGACCCTGCCGCGAATATCTCGTGCGTCGGACTCTGCGAAGTAGAGTTTGAATCTTGGGCGTTGCACCACTGGCCGATATTTTTTGACGCTGCGCTCGATGAGTTGTCGAATTGATTTGAGATGAAACAAAAACAACGGGCTGATTTGCCGCTGTTGTTGTTCAGCGTTTTTTCGACTGCCGCTGCCAACAGTGTCGTATTTGCATCCATGTCCGAGTTGCAAGAGCAATAC
>SYNW01000103.1 GCA_005805045.1 Actinomycetota bacterium | reverse complement strand
CTTTGACGCCAACACGGCTGATGCAGCAATCATTCAAAAAGCCGGTGATGATTTGATCGCCATGCGTGAAGCGACCAACCCGAAGGTCGACATCTTGGCCTACACAGAAATTCCGTCTGGCAACCGCGACATCAACTTCACCTGGTCGGGCGACTTGTTTACCGCGATTCAGTATCTCCCAGAGGGCGTCGCTCCTGAAGTGCTCGGCTTTTGGTATCCCGAAAAGACAGTCGCCAAGAACGACTTCATGTGCATCACCAAGGGTGCCAAGGCGCCCGTGCTTGCGCATCAATTGATCAATTTCTTGAGCGACACAGACAATGCTTTGCTCAACCGCGAATATGTCGGTTATCAACCCGCACTTGAGTCAATCACGGTCGATCTTTTGATTTCAAGTGGCACGATTCCTGAGTCGCTGATCGACGCTCTAGTCACGCCAGAGAAATACGATGCTGGTTTGGCACAGGTTTCACTCGAACCAGCTATTGATACGCTCTGGCTCGAACAGTGGACACGCTTCACCGCAGGCTAAATTGAAAAATTCGCCCCGCCTTTGGGCAGGATTTGCAATTCCGGGCACAGTTTGGCTGATCGTGCTGTTCGCGATTCCGTTTTATGCGGTGGCCTGTGTTGCGTTTGGCACGATTGACCCGATCTTCAGAGATGCGGTACCCCAATGGAGCCCACTCTCATGGGACTTCGCGCAAGCGCGACAAATTTTCACAAGTTTGACGACGGGCCCGCTGCGTGGTGTCGCCATGCGAACCGTGCTTTATGTCGTTTGCGCAATGTCGTTGTGCTTCGTGATCGGGTTTCCAATTGCATTTTTTTTGGCGCGACACGCGGGCAAACGCAAACTACTTTTGCTCACACTGATAATCGTGCCCTTCTGGGTCAACTATTTGATGCGCATGTTGGCATGGGTCAACTTGCTCAGCGTCGATGGTTTGTTCACTCGGTTCATGCGCAATTTCGGTGTCAACTACAACTGGCTCGACGGCTCACCAATCACGGTGATTCTCGGTTTGGTTTACGGATACATTCCGTTTCTGATTTTGCCGCTCTACGCCACCCTTGAGCGCCTCGATTGGCGGTTGATCGACGCGGCGCGCGACCTCGGCGCCAACTCGCGACAGGCTTTTCGACTAGTTACTCTGCCAATGTCAAAAGCGGGCTTGGTCGCAGCCGGCATCTTGATCGCCTTGCCGATGTTTGGCGACTACTACACGAACGATTTGCTCTCTCGTTCACCGAGCACCGAAATGATCGGCAATCAAATCGACTTCTTTTTGAACGCCAGTACCGAGCCACAAAAGGGCGCGTTGCTGGTGCTGGCACTGTCGCTGTTCTTGCTGCTGTTCATGTCGTTCTATCTGCGCAGCACTCGCCAACAATCACGACAAGTGACGAGATAGACAATGACAAATTTGGTAAGCACGCGACGATCACCACTCGTCTTTGTAATTTGGGGCTACATCATCTGGAGCCTCGTACCGGTTGTAATCGCCGTAATTTATTCATTCAACGACGGTCGAAGTCGCTCGGTTTGGCAAGGCTTCTCGCTGCGCTGGTGGTTCACAGACCCATACGCCTCAATTTTTCGCAACGATGAAACTCGAAATGCGATCTCCAACTCACTCGTGTTGGCATTAGCAACGTTGCTGGTCGTCACGCCACTGGGCATCGCTTTGGCGATCGGCTCACAGCGCATTCGTGGCCGAGGTGCGAACTATGTGCAAGGTTTGACTTCAACGCCACTGATCACGCCAGAAATTGTCGTGGGTGCCGCATTGCTCTTGACCTTTACCCGGCTGTTCACGGCCGTGCCGCTTGGGTTCTTCGCGCAGTTGTTGGGCAATGTCACATTTTCGCTGGCGAGTGTCGTCGTCATCGTGCGCGCCAGGCTTGTTTCAATTGGTGCGTCATTTGAAGAAGCAGCACGCGATTTGGGTGCGAGTCGCTGGCAGGCGTTGCGCTTCGTGCTTCTGCCGATGCTTTGGCCCTCGGTGATGGCCAGCCTCGTGGTGGTGTTCGCAACCGTGATCGACGACTTCGTAATCACCAGTTTTCTCTCTGCTGGCGTCAGTTCAGAAACGGTACCGTTGCGAATTTATTCTTCTGTTCGTGGCGGCGCGACGCCTGCGCTTAACGCACTAGCCACACTTCTCGTGCTGACTTCATTTACCGTGCTGATCATCGGATTATTTGGTCTGTCGACCTGGCGCAAGCGTCATGGTGAACGCGGCGGTCTAAGGGCGGCGCTCGCCGATGTTACACAAATAGAGGGCTAATAATTATTTGGTGAGCGGCAACACCCGCACCGCGTCGGGCAGAACATCGATCGTCGTGACTTGACCCGCAGTAAGGCTTGCCGAAGTTTCATCGTTTGGCACTTCGGCATTGATTGCTACCGTGCCAAGTTTCAGCACCACGCGCAAACTTGAACCGGCAAAAGTGACGCGCTCAATCAAGGCTTTGTGCGAGCCAGAGCCGATGCGAATGCGCTCGGGGCGAATCATCATCATGGCTCCGCCAAGGGGCGCTGACTCCGGGCAAACGAATTTCTCTCCAGCGAATTCGACAACACCGCGCGAAACAACCTCGCCTGCGATCAAGTTCGCCGCACCCACAAATTGAGCGACCTCAACTGAATTGGGCAATTCATATAGTTCGCGGGGTCCACCAACCTGCATCAAGCGCCCGTCACGCATCACACCGATGCGATCGCTCATTGTGAAAGCCTCGTGTTGATCGTGCGTAACATAGACGAAAGTTATGCCGATTTGACGCTGCAAAGTCGCCAATTCAATTTGCAATCTCGCGCGCAACTGTGCATCCAGCGCCCCGAGTGGTTCGTCAAGCAACAACACACTCGGCTCAAGTATCAACGCACGAGCCAATGCCACGCGCTGTTGTTCGCCACCCGATAGTTGATGAACTCGACGCTCGCCAAAACTGCCGAGTTGCACCAATTCGAGTGCCTCACCGACTCGTTGGTCGTCGGGTTTTGCACTCTTATTGAACGAGTTTTCGAACCGCAAACCAAACTTGACATTTTCTTTTACATTCAAATGCGGAAACAGCGAATAATTTTGAAACACCGTGTTCAAAGGTCGCTCTTCTGGTTCGTCGCGTGTTACATCGCGATTATCAATAAACACACTGCCACTATCAGGCTGTTCGAACCCGCCGATCATTCGTAGCGTCGTTGTCTTGCCACAGCCGGACGGACCAAGCATCGAAAAAAATTCGCCGGCTTTAATCTCAAGACAAACATCGTTGACTACAACTCGGTCGCCGTACGACTTGAATAGATTCTTTAGCGTTACTGCACCGTCTAGTTCAATAGCTGGCATTGTTTATCCCCTGATAAATATTAGGCGCGCATCGTCTCAATATTGCCATCTACCGGCAACACCTGGCCGGTTATAAATCTCGCTGCTGGCGAACTTAGAAACACCGCCGCTGCTGCAATGTCAGAGGCGTCGATAAATGTCTTCATTGAAACTTGATTTTCATAACCGGTGCGAACGCTCTGAGGGCTCACGCCGGTCGCGGCGGCCTCGCGCTCGATCACCCCGTCCATGCGCGGGCCACTTACCGAGCCGGGACAGATTGCATTTACGCGCACCCCATCTGCGCCGAGTTCCATCGCCCACGATTTTGTGAGCCCGATGATGCCCCACTTCGCCGCGACATAAGGCGAACGCAACGGGTAGCCGAAAATTCCGGCGCTCGTCGAAATATTGATGATCGAACCGCGAGTCTTGAGCAGCATCGGCACGGCTAACTTCGTGCAACGAAACGTGCCACCCAGATTTATGCGCACGCACTCGTCGTATGCATCGGCATCCATTTCGTCGACGCGCGCAGTCGGCCCGGGCACACCGACGTTGTTCACCAAGATATCTAGGCCACCGAGGTCGCGTTGAATCGCAGAGAACATTGCAGCGACATCGCTCGTCTTGGAAACATCGCAAACATAATTTGGCTTTGTCGAGTTGTTGACGTCGCACACCACAACTTGCGCATCAGCGTGAGACATCGCCTCGGCGATCGCCTTGCCGATACCCGAGCCACCG
>SYNW01000102.1 GCA_005805045.1 Actinomycetota bacterium | reverse complement strand
TGTGAAAAGGCTGAGCGCAGTTCTTGTCGCCGTATCAATGGCGTTAGTGGTTGGCGTTACTGCCGGTGTGGGTGTTGTTGGCGCTGGTGGCATGGGGGCCACTTCTGGGGTGAAAGTTATGTCTAGTGATGGGCAGGCGGGCCAAGCAAAGGTGTTGATAATTGGTGATTCGGTGTTCGATTCGTTTGATCACGTCAACAGTGCACGCGAACTGTTGGATAGTCAGCAAAAAACAATTTTCGCGGTGCAGGGGTGTCAAAAACTTGTCGAGCCTGGATGTTTTAGGTGGGTGAAACTAAGCGCGTTGGATCAATTGAAGAAAAAAGCAGGCAAATTTAGTGACGTCGTCGTGATCGGCACGGGGTACAACGATCGCATTGGAACACCGTTTCGTGATGCGGTATTCGCGATTACGCAGGAGGCCGCTCGACAAGGCGTAGATGTGATTTGGATTACCTACCGACAGGTGCGCCATGTTCGTGGCAAGGCAACGACGATGAACAAGCAACTCGGCAAACTCGACCCGAAAATTGAGAACCTACACATTGCTGATTGGAATAGTTTCAGCGAAGGCAAAGAAAAGAGCGGTTGGTTTCGTGGCGATCGAATTCATTTAGTAACGCCTGGCGCAGTTGGATTAGCGCAGTTGATCAATCAGACCGTGGCTGAGGTCATGGCAAGGCGAGAATTAGCGGAAGTCGGCTGACGAATATTGACCGATGCGGTCGGCGCGATGCTGTGTGTCGATCACACGCACCGTGCCACTGCGACTACGCATTACCAAACTTTGCGAACGTGCACCATACGAGTCGTAACGCACACCGCGCAATAGTTCGCCATCGGTGACACCCGTTGCAGCAAAGAATACGTCGTCACCACTGCACAAATCGTCGACAGTCAAAACTTTCGACAAGTCGTAACCTGCGTCTCTTGCGACCTTGGCCTCGGCATCGTTCTTGACCCACAACTTGCCCAAGATCTGACCGCCCAAACTCTTGAGCGCCGCAGCCGCGGTAACACCTTCTGGTGTGCCACCGATGCCCATCAACACATCGACGCCAACACTTGGTGAAGCGGCGGCGATTGCGCCGGCGATGTCGCCGTCACTAATTAGGTGAATCCGACAGCCACAACTGCGAACCTCGGCGATGAGTTCGTCATGTCGGGGTCGCTCCAAAATTACGACCACAAGATCGTTGAGCGATTTTTTGGTCGCCTTGGCGATTTCTTTGAGATTTTTCGTCGGCGCAGCATTTATGTCAATCGCGTTGGCCGCTTCTTGGCCGACCGCGATCTTCTCCATATATACACATGGCCCCGGGTTATACATCGTGCCGCGTTCGGCCACGGCCAGCACTGACAGCGCGTTGTTTCGACCGAGCGATGTGAGCGTCGTGCCATCAATCGGATCAACTGCAACATCAGTCTCTGGTTTAGAACCGTTGCCGACACGTTCGCCGTTGAACAACATCGGCGCCTCGTCTTTTTCGCCTTCGCCGATCACGACGATGCCATCCATATTTACGGTGTCGAGCAGGTTGCGCATCGCATCGACTGCCGCACCGTCAGCTGCATTTTTGTCGCCGCGACCAACCCACTTAGATGCGGCGAGTGCAGCCGATTCGGTAACCCGCACGAGTTCAAGCGCCAAGTTGCGGTCTGGGCGTTGCGTCAACGGCATCACCCTGATGTTAGCGCAATATCACTTCAGCCAAATAAACAACTAGCGTTCGGTTTGTGAGCGAACTCAACCCGAACGCACCAGTAACCGAGTGGGAGCTCGATGAATGGTCGCGTGAAACTCGTTTTGAGTTGACGGCGCTGTTGAATGAGGCGGGTATTGCGCATCGATGGGAGTACACAGTTTTGATTGCCGAGTCGGCACGCGAAGCCGATGTCGAAGAAGTCTTGGATGAGATCGAAAATCTTGATGACGAAGTGGACGAACAAGACGAGACAGAACGGGCTGACGCAAAAGTTCTGAAACAACTTTCTGGAGTCGCACAAAAAATCGCTCGGGACCCATCCGACACGAAGGCGGTGGCAAGTCTTGTAGGCACTCTTGAGGAGATTGACGAGGCAGGTGCACCAAGTGACATGAGCGACTCGGAGTGGCGCCAGATCAAAGACCTGGCCAGTCAGGTTGAAGATGCACTAGTAGGGGGAGATCGACCTGACGAAGTGTTGGCAATGGATCTCGCCAGTCGGTTGACGGCGATTCTGCGCTCGAATCGCTAACCGCTTTTCGTGATCAGCAATTAGTCTCTGAACCTATGGTTGCTGGTGATGTGCTTGCCGAAGTTGAGATTTGGCACACTCGACCGTTTACGCCAACGCGAAGGCTGTCGCTCGGTGCGTTGAACCTGCCAGTTCAACATTCGCCGGGGTTTGGTGGCTTGCTACTCGGTGGCATTGTGGCCCAACACTTTGGCGAGATTGATGACGAGATGGTGCCAGACGTGCACCGGCTGTTGGCACAAATTGAACGAGGCGAACGGGTTGCACAACCGCGATTGCGACATCGACTGCAAACTGATCGACACGGCTTGGCAAAAAGTGTGCATCGCCTGCACGGTGACGAAAATCAATTGAAATTTAATTTCGAATCCAACGGTAGCGATTTGTTGCAGGTGCTCGGCGCGATTTATTCGTTAGAACGACTCGAAGAGTCGGCGCGACGAGCGTTGAGTTTGGTGATTAGTCGAGCGATGCGTTGGCGTGGGCCACTTGATTCGTCGTTTATTTCATTTTTGGCTGGCAGTGCAGTGTCGAATATCTCGTCGATGGCCGACCCACGAGCGTGGGCACTTGACCTGCTTGGGTTTCCCGCGGGCACGATTAAGCCGTCAAAGCGTCAAGTGCAAGAGCGTTATCGCGCGGCGTTGCGCGGCGT
>SYNW01000101.1 GCA_005805045.1 Actinomycetota bacterium | reverse complement strand
TTTACTTCTTTGCCTGGGTCAGCGCCACAATCTCGGGCAAAATATATTTGCCGTAGGCCTCAAGTGTTTGCTCTTTGCCGTCGTGCTGCAAATAAACCGAGAACTGATCCACACCGAGATTCTTTAATTCTTTGAGTCGTTTCAAATGGTCTTCAACTTTGCCAAGAATGCAAAAACGATCCACTATCGAGTCAGGTACAAATGTCGTGTGCGTATTGCCTGCCTGACCGTGTTGTTTATAGTCGTAACCCTGACGATCTTTGATGTAGTCAGTCAATGCCTTCGGCACCGCGCTCGACTCGCCATATCGCGCCACGATGTCGGCCACATGATTGCCGACCATGCCACCAAACCAACGGCATTGCTCGCGCATATGCGTCATGTCATCGCCAACATATGCCGGCGCCGCAACACAAATTTTCACGGTCTTCGGGTCTCGGCCCGCATCACGAGCGGCTTTGCGCACCGCCTCAATTGTCCACGCAGCAATATCAATGTCGGCGAGTTGCAAAATAAAACCGTCACCGACTTCGCCAGTCAACTGCAGAGCTTTTGGTCCATATGCGGCGACCCAAACTTCACACCTGCTCTTTGAAGCCCACTCGAACTTGATTTTCGAACCGTTATAGTCAACTTCGCGACCATTTGAAAGTTCGCGAATAACATCGATGCTTTCGCGCAATGTCGCCAAAGTTGTCGGCTTGCCATTCGTTACGCGTACAGCCGAGTCGCCACGACCAATACCGCAAATGGTTCGGTTGCCATACATTTCATTGAGGGTGGCAAACAAACTTGCAGTCACCGTCCAGTCGCGTGTCGCCGGGTTCGTGACCATCGGCCCAACAATTACATTTTTTGTTTCCGCGAGAATTTGGCTATATATGACGTACGGCTCTTCCCACAATATGTGACTGTCAAAAGTCCAGACGTGCGAGAAACCATGGCTGTCGGCTTTGCGCGCGAGATCAATTACCTGCCGCGCAGGCGGTGTCGTCTGCAATACAACGCCGATATCCATTGTTTACCTATTCTGCGGAAAGCCAAGATCAACTTGCGATGTGCGCGGGTCTGGCCAGCGTGACGTCACGACCTTGCCCCGCGTAAAGAAGTTGATGCCATCTGGACCGTACATGTGTTGGTCGCCAAACAAACTCGCCTTCCAACCGCCAAACGAATAATACGAAACCGGCACCGGAATCGGCACGTTCACGCCGACCATGCCGACATTTACTTCGTATTGGAACTGACGCGCCACTCCGCCATCCCGAGTGAAAATCGCCGTGCCATTGCCGAATTGGTTGTCGTTGATCGCTTTCAAGCCTTCGTCGTAACTCTTGACGCGCATCACGGTCAGAACTGGTCCGAAAATCTCTTCGTCATAACATTTCATACCTGGCTTGACATGGTCGATCAAACTTGGGTTCAAGAAAAAACCTTCGTCTTTGGCTTTGTCGGTGCCGTCGAGCACAACTTTTGCGCCTTCTTTGGCCGCATTAGTCACATAACTTGCAACCTTGTCACGATGTTCACGACTGATCAATGGACCCATTTCACTGGCTGGGTCGGAACCCGCACCAACTTTAATATTCGGCACGCGTGATTTGATTTTCTCGACCAACGCATCGGCAACCGTGTCGACTGCGAGCACAACCGAAACGGCCATGCAACGCTCACCGGCCGAACCGTAGGCGGCACTGACTGCAGCGTCGGCCGCCATCTCAAGATCGGCATCAGGCAATACCAACATGTGATTCTTTGCCCCACCGAGTGCCTGCACGCGCTTGCCATTTTTTGTGCCTGTCTCGTAGACATATTTTGCGATCGGTGTCGAGCCCACGAAGCTGAGCGCCGCAACATCGGGGTGCTCAAGCAAACGATCTACCGAAACTTTGTCGCCGTGCAATACGTTGTAGACACCGTCGGGCAAACCTGCTTGACGCAACAAGTCGGCAACAAACATCGACGCCGATGGATCTTTTTCGCTTGGCTTCAAAACAAATGTGTTGCCACACATGATTGCATTGGCGAACATCCACATTGGAACCATCGCCGGAAAATTAAACGGCGTGATGCCAGCAACAACACCAAGTGGTTGACGAATCGAATAAACATCGACGCCCGTCGAAGCCTGCTCTGAATAACCACCCTTGAGCAAAGCCGGCACACCGCAGGCAAACTCGATGTTTTCAAGACCACGAGCAACTTCACCGAGCGCATCGCTCGGTACTTTGCCGTGTTCTTGGGTCAGCAACGAGGCAATCTCTTTGCGGTTTGCATCAATCAACTCGCGCACCCGAAACATAATTTCAGCGCGACGCGACAAGTTCGTTGCCCGCCATGCCGGAAACGCAGCCTTTGCCGCGGCGACTACTGCGTCGACATCGGCAATGTTTGCCAAATCAACTTCTGATTCTTGTTTGCCCGTTGCCGGATTAAAAACTTTGCCCGTCTTGCCCGAAGTGCCAGCAACAACTTTGTTGTTCACCCAATGACTAATACGATTCATAATCTCTTCTCCTGTTTGTTTTATCTAGTTAATTCAAATACTGACAAAGGCCGCGCTTAATAAATTTACCGTGACCCTTTCGTCCGAGATATTTATCATTTTCAATCACGATCATGCCGCGCGAAAGCACGGTGTCAACTTTGCCATCAACAACTGTGCCTTCCCACGACGAGTGATCCATGTTCATGTGATGCTTGTCATTGATGCCGATTTTTGTTTTCTTGTTCGGGTCCCATACCAAAATGTCAGCATCTGAACCCGGTGCGATGATGCCTTTTTGTGGATACATACCGAACATCCGAGCAGGTGTCGTGCAACATGTTTCAACCCAACGCTCAAGCGTCAACTCACCCAACACAACACCCTGATAAATGAGTTCCATACGGTGCTCCACGCCACCCATGCCATTCGGAATCTTTGAAAAATTGCCGAGCCCTAGTTCTTTTTGATCTTTGTAACAGAACGGGCAATGGTCAGTTGAAACCACGGCAAGTTCGTTCATTCGCAAACCCTTCCACAAATCACCATGATGATCATGCTTGTCATGCTTGCTACGAATCGGCGGCGAGCAAACAAACTTCGCACCCTCAAAACCGGGGCGTGCCAAGTGATCTTCGAGCGTCATGTACAGATATTGCGGACAAGTTTCACCGAATACGTTCAAACCTTCGTGGCGCGCTTCGGCCAATGCATTCAGCGCTTCAGACGCCGACATGTGAACTATGTATAGAGGCACGTTGCCAGCGACCTTGGACAATACGATTGCACGATTCGTCGCTTCACCTTCGAACAAACTTGGCCGCGAATATGAGTGATACTTCGGATCAGTTTCGCCGCGCGCAATGTGTTGTTGCACCAGCACATCAATCGCGATGCCGTTTTCTGCGTGCATCATGATTGTCGAGCCGTTTTCGCTTGCGGTTTGCATCGCGCGCAAGATCTGACCGTCATCGCTGTAGAAAACGCCCGGGTAGGCCATGAACAACTTGAAACTTGTTACACCTTCATGATCAACCAAATAAGTCATATCTTTCAACGACTGTTCGTCAACACCGCCGATGATTTGGTGAAACGCATAGTCGACGGCACAATTGCCGCCTGCTTTGCGGTGCCATTCGGCAAGACCCTCATGAACATTTTCACCGTAACGCTGCAACGCCATGTCGACGATCGTCGTTACGCCACCCCAGGCCGCGGCAATCGTGCCAGTTTCAAAGGTGTCGACTGCTGCGGTACCACCAAACGGCAACTCCATGTGCGTATGCACATCGATGCCACCCGGCACCACGAATTTGCCAGTGGCGTCGACAACTTTGTCTGCAGTGATATTCAGCGATTCGGATTTACCGCGCTCAAGCAGCGCAAGAATCTTCTCACCCTCAATCAGAACGTCAACCTCGTGTCGACCAGTCGGGCTGACGACGGTCCCATTTTTAATAAGTATGCGTGTCATTCTTCCCCCTGCTCATTAATTGATTGAAATTTCTTAGCGCTCCACTAATTCGTCGTATGCGTCTGGGCGACGATCGCGATAAAACGCCCAGCGATCTCGCACTGTTTTGATCTTGTCCAAATCCAGATCGCGCACGATCAACTCCGGCTTGTGCGGGTCACCTTGATTGCCGACAAATTTGCCTTCTGGGTCGACAAAATAACTCTGACCGTAGAAGTCGTCGTCGCCGAGTGGCTCGATGCCCACTCGGTTGATCGCTCCGACGTAATACATATTGGCAACTGCCGCTGCCGGTTGCTCAATCTTCCAAATATATTCACTCAGTCCGCGACTTGTCGCCGACGGATTGAACACGATCTCTGCACCGTTCAAACCAAGCGCACGCCAGCCTTCAGGAAAGTGTCTGTCGTAGCAAATGTAAACGCCAACTTTGCCAACTGCCGTGTCGAAAACAGGATACCCACCGGTGCCTGGCGTGAAGTAATACTTCTCCCAAAAACCTTTCACCTGCGGAATATGTTGCTTGCGATATTTCCCGAGATATTTTCCGTCGGCATCTACCACTGCGGCAGTGTTGTAATACAAACCCGGTTGCACAATTTCATACATCGGCAAGATGAGAACCATGCCGAGTTCTTTGGCGAGTGCCTGAAATCGTTTCGTCGTTGGTCCATCCGGAATCGGCTCCGTGTACGAGTAATACTCTGGCTCTTGCACCTGGCAGAAATACGGGCCGTAAAACAATTCTTGAAAGCACATCACTTGTGCGCCTTGCTTGGCGGCTTCACGGGCTTGCGCCTCGTGCTTGTCAATCATCGTGCCTTTGTCGCCGGTCCAATCGGTCTGCAATAACGCCGCGCGCACTGTGCGAGCCATGATCTATCCCCTTAAATTTTAGTTATTTGCTCACCAAACTATCAGTCAATACGCCCTCTACATAAGCCCAAATCTTCGCGTTTTAGGTCATTGACAAATTACGAATAATAGGGATTAGCACCAGTCGAGTGATCCGTTATGTCGCGCACGCGCGTAATCGCCGGCACCTGCTCAACCAACATCGTCTGCACACCCTCCAGCATCGTCTGGCGCGACATTGAGCAACCGTGACACCCACCGCCCATGGTGAAATAAGCCGTGCCCTCTTTGTCGTGACCTGCAAAAGTCACGAACCCACCGTGCGCCGACAAAGCCGGGTTGACGTCATTAAATACAATCGCCTCAATCTGCGCCGAAATCTCGTCGTCAGCGACGAGCCCTTCAAAACTGGCCTTCAACGGTTTATTCGGATTGCGAATCAGTAAACCCTTGGCATCATCATGATCAAGTTCTGCACCACGCAACAGATCTAAATACTTCGCTCCGATAATTATTTTCAACCCATTGATCGTGCGCACTTCGTCGGTGAAAGCCGCCTTGACAAACTCGTCGAACACCAAGTCGTAGCGAAAGTCCTCACCAGGACCCGACAAAATTTCAAGACGCAATCCAAGCCGCTCGCGTTCAGATTCGGCATCGCGCAACTCAATTAATTTCGCGTGAGCAACCGGCGTAATCGTGATGATCGTGTCGATAGACGCGACTAACGGACTGGTCGCAGGCGCGACGCCTGCAAGGGGGCTTACTTGACTCATTGAATAAGCAGGCTACCTGCGCTAACGCAATTGAAGTTGTTATAGTGAAGTCATTACGCACGGGGAGTCCACTGGTTCGGTGGGCTGAGAGGGTGGCCGCCGTCACCGACCCGCACACCTGATCTGGGTAATGCCAGCTAGGAAAGCGATTATGCCAAACACAACTCTAATTTTTAGTGGCGGTCTCCCACCAAACGACGCCACACTCGATGCAACGCGCACAATCCAAAATGTAAGTCTCGTGATCGCCGCCGACTCCGGCCTGCACACGGCTCAGAAACTTGATATCCATGTCGACATCGTCATTGGTGACTTTGATTCAGTGGATGAAACTGCGCTCGCCCGCGCCACTTCCGAGGGCGCACAAATCATTCGCCACAGCGCTGACAAAGACTTCACCGATCTGGAGTCGGCGCTACTGTTTGCCGCCGACAAAAGATCTGAACGTATCGTCATCATCACCGCCGGCGGCGGCAGACTCGATCATCAATTCGGTTTCGTGGCGGCAATGTTCAATCCAAAACTGCGCGAAACAAATGTCGAAGCACTGTGGAACGACGCTCACCTGTTTGCGCTACAAGGCCCGGCTACCTGCGAATTTGCGGTTGAAATCGGCGACACGATTGGCCTGCAAAGTTTCAGCAACAAATCAGAAGAAATATCCACAACTGGTTTGCGCTGGCAACTAAATGACGCAACTCTCACCAACTTTGAGACCCGCGGTGTAGGCAACATCGCAACTACCGAGCAAGTATCAGTCACGGTCAAGACGGGTCAACTAATCGTCACGCACCAACAGCAGAAAAAATCATGAAATTGCCGAACAAACATAAAATACTCACGGCCTTTCTCGCCACCGCCCTGCTCGCCAACGCCTGTGGAGACAATCAATCAATCGGCGATTCAACTGATTCATCAAGCAACGACTCGGTAGGGCCATCAATTACGTCGACCAACCAGGTCACTCTCACACTTCTTGCCTACGACTCATTTACTCCTTCACCAAACATTTTTGATGACTTCACCACGCAAACTGGTATCACTGTTGAAGTCATACTTGGTGGCGACGCCGGCGAACTTGTCACAAAAGCCGGTCTCACTTCTGGCAACCCCGAAGCTGACGTGTTGTGGGGCGTCGACAACACACTGCTTTCGCGTGCACTCTCAAAAAATATTTTCACTTCGTTCGCGACAAAAAATCTTGCAGATCTCGACGAGTCGGCTCGCAATCTTGTACCGAACAACGAGGCGACCCCCGTCGACACGGGCGATGTGTGCATCAACTACGACGTCAATTGGTTCAAACAACGCAACCTGGCGCCACCACTCACCTTGCGTGCGCTAACTTCATCGAACTACGCGAACCTGCTCGTCGTGCCGAGCCCCGTTAGTTCATCACCTGGTTTGGCATTCATGCTCGCAACAATCGCCGAATTCGGCCAAGACGGTTGGGGCGATTATTGGAAATCGCTAAAACAAAACGGGGCGCTCATTGTCGGCGACTGGACGACCGCCTACTACACAGAATTTTCTGGTTCGTCAGGCAAGGGCGATCGACCAATCGTCGTAAGTTACGGATCAAGCCCACCAGCCGAAATGATTTTCGCGAATCCCCGTCCGGCTACTGCCCCGACCGCTGTTGCTGCACTGACATGTTTTCGTCAAGTTGAATTTGCGGGCATTCTTCGCGGCACTAAACATGAACGCGAAGCGCAACTGTTGATCGACTATTTGACCGACATTAAATTCCAAGAAGATCTACCGCTCACACTGTTCGTCTACCCCGCTAACAAAAAAGCCAAACTGCCGGAGGACTTTGTCAAATATTCACTGCGTCCAGAGTCACCGTTGCAACTTGACCCAGATCTGATTTCTCGCAATCTTCTCATCTGGCTCGACGAATTCACCGACATCGTTCTGCGTTAATCCTCATGGCAACTATTTATAATCGCAGTCCGGCCACTAAATGGCTGGCTGCATTACCAATTGCTGTCATCTGTGCGCTCGTCGTCGCGCCGGTAGTCAACATTTTTGTCTCGTCATTGCAACTTGACTCGTTAAACCTTCTACGCACAACGACGATTCGTAGTGTTGTTTGGTTCACAACCTGGCAAGCGCTCGCGAGTACTGCCGCTGCGCTACTTGTCGCCCTGCCAATCGCTTTTTGCACGGCAAACTTCAGATTTGCATCTCAGCGATTCACGACAAGCCTGATCACCATGCCGTTTGTTTTGCCGAGCATCGTCGTCGGCGCCGCGTTTCTGCAAATCTTGCCAAACAACCTGCATCGCACCGCGTTCGCCTTGATTCTGGCGCATGTCTACTTCAACTTTGGTTTCGCCGCTCGATTAATTAGCGCACGCTGGGTGCAAATTCATCCATATCTTGATGACGCAGCACGAACTCTTGGCGCATCACCACTTAAGTTGTTCACCACGCTCACGATGCCTCTTCTGCGCAAAGCAATCGTCAATGCTGCCCTCGTCGTGTTCACCCTCTGTTTTACCTCATATGGCGTGGTGCGAATTCTTGGTGGACCCTCCCGCTCGACAATTGAAACCGAAATCTACTTTCGAGCCATGCAACTCGGTGATGTCTCGGGCGCAGTGATGCTTAGCGCACTACAAATCATCGTCATCGCTGCAGTTTTTTTCGTTACAAACAAACAAACTGGCCGAACCGTCGAGCAAACAACTCGACCAACAATTTCTCGCCAACGACACTTACGCACGAAAAATCAAAAAATCGCCGCAATGGTCATCCTCACAGGCTCAACAGCATTTGCCATCGTGCCAGTTTTTGCCATCGCCCTGAAGTCAGTAGTAATAAATTCAAGATTCACAATCGCCGCCTGGCGCGCTGTCTTCACTAATCCTGAAATTGTGCAGTCGCTAACAAAGACCCTTATCTACGCAATATTTGCCATGATGCTGGCCACACTTCTCGGTCTACTCAGCGCCTGCAGCATCACTTATGGCAACAAAAAGTTTCGCTATATCTCTGGTTTGACCGCTCTCCCAATAATTGTTTCAGCCGTCGCAATCGGACTCGGCATCATCATTACTTTCGACTCACAACCAATTGACTGGCGTGGCGCGCGATTGATGTTGCCTTTGGCGCACGCACTCGTCGCATTGCCGCTGGCCATGCGCATCATCTCGCCCGTGTTACAAGCAATTCCCGACTCACTTCGACAAGCCTCAAATGTGCTCGGCGCATCGTCGTGGCAAACCTGGCGCAACGTCGACTTTAAAATAATTCGCCGCGCAGTCTCCGCGGCAGCTGCAATTTCTGCTGCTGTTTCAATCGGTGAATTCGGCGCAAGCAGTTTTCTCGCTCGGCGAGGCGCTGAAACTCTGCCAATTACGATCTCTCGCTTACTTTCTCGCCCAGGCGACTCACTGCGAACACAAGCGTTCGTCTTGGCAACTCTGCTCGCACTATTTAGCATCACAATCATCTTTATTATCGACAAACAAAACTCTTATGCTTGAAATTGACAAAGCCACCGTCGTCTATGAGTCTTCGCAACTCTTTGCAAATCTTTCTCTCACGATCAAAAGCCAAGAAATCGTCGCCCTCACCGGCCCAAGTGGCTCGGGTAAAACAACTTTGTTGCGTTGCATCACTGGTCTCGAAGCAATCAATTCGGGCACGATTCGCCTCGATAATCAAGACATCACCCATCAACCATCCCACTTGCGCAACATTGGCATGGTGTTTCAAGACAACCAACTGTTTCCACACATGAACGTCGGTCAAAACATTGCATACGCGTTAAAAATAAAACGAGTAGACAGAAAAACTGTGGATCGAAAGGTGCACGAAGTTCTTTCCCTCGTCGGTCTGAATCATCTCATCGATCGAACAGTCGCCAATCTTTCGGGTGGCGAAGCAAAACGCATAGCTGTCGCCCGCGCACTGGTCGCTGAACCTAAAGTTTTACTGCTCGACGAACCACTCACCGGCTTAGACCCAGAGCTGCACGAACGCCTGCTCGAAGATCTGAGCAAATTATTGCGCTCACGTGGCACAACCGTCTTGCATGTCACTCACGACAAAGCCGAAGCATCGGCGATCGCCGACAGGGTGCTCGACTTGCGCCAACTAATCTCATAATTCGTGGCTATACAAAACTTTCAAGTCGTAAAAATTTCGACTGAAGAAACTTACACTCTGCGCACGGCAGTCTTGCGCGCCGACACACCAAATAAAGATCCCAAATATACCGAAGACACGCAACAGGGCACGGTTCACTTGGGTATCTTCGATCAAAACAAAAATTTGATCGCCACTTCAACCTGGGTGATCAACTCGTGGCAAGACGACCCTTCAGCCAAAGCAATTCAACTGCGAGGCATGGCCGTGTCTGCATCGCATCAAAAGTCAGGGCTCGGCAAACTACTGCTTGATGCAGGCATCACTCATGCCAAAACACACGGCGCAAAATATATTTGGGCCAAAGCTCGAGATTCAGCACTGGCTTTTTATCTGCGCAACAATTTTGTTTCAGTCGGCGATGGCTTCACCGAAAGCGTCACCCAAATGCCTCATCATTTGGTCGTTACAGAGGTTCAGGTTTAGCGAGACCTGCAACTTCAACACGACCCATCAACCACGCCAAGCGTTGCGACGGAGATAATTTTTTCGCAACATCTGGTATTTCAGTCATACCCATCGGTTTGCGGCTACGCCACAGCATTATCTGCTGATCCAATTCAAGTCGCACGTATAACGGCGTTAAGTCGTCGTAACTAAAGCCTAAGTTCAAGTCTGCATGATGAATCTCAACTTCACGCCAACGCAAAAAAACCAGCGACGACATCTCAATCACCCGGCCACTCAAATTGCGCCCTTGTCCCTGCCACGCTTTTTCGTTTGCGCTCGCCCACGCTGCTTCAAGCCCGTAAATGCTGAGACGCAGATCCATAACTAACTCT
>SYNW01000012.1 GCA_005805045.1 Actinomycetota bacterium | reverse complement strand
GGCGAACTTTGAGTCGGCTTTTTATCGCTCGACGACTTCTGATAACTCGAGTTATGAGCAATGGCTTGAAGACGGTGGCGACGACGCGGCCAAACGCGCCAACAAGATTTGGAAAGAGCGACTTGCGTCATATGTCGCGCCACCACTTGACGACGCAATTGATGAAGAACTAAAAGAATTTGTCGCCAAACGAAAGAGCGAGTTGCCTGACACCTTCGGTTAAATACCCTCTAGTATTGGGTCAATGTCAATCTTTTCACGCCTCAAAAAATCGTCAGTTAAGGTCACGCCCGCAGTAAAAAAACTCGTGGGTAATATGCGCTACGAGTTGATACCGATGAAAAGTGTCGAGCAGGCCATTCTCGATTTGCCAACCGGTGCGCCAGTTTCGGTGACATGCTCGCCGGCCAAAGGCATTGCCGCAACTCAAGAAATTTCCGCTCGTCTGGTTGCCTCGGGTCACGATGTTGTGCCGCATTTTGCAGCGCGGATGATCGAATCGCGGGAACAAGTAAGCCAGATTGCAGCATGGGTGCGCGAACAGGGGATCAAAGAGGTTTTTTTGATTGCTGGCGATGCCGAGAAGCCTGCTGGCCCCTACAAAGATGGGGTCGAATTGTTGCGTGATTTCTTGGACTGCGACAGCGGTGTTGATCGTGTGGGTTTTGGTTGTTATCCGGATGGACACGCCTTTATCAGTCGCGAAGATTTGAGCACGGCCCTGCATCACAAGCAAAAACTGCTGGAAGAAGCAGGCGTGCAAGGTCTGGCTTCGACACAGATGTGTTTCGATATTGCACTGATTCGTTCGTGGCTAGAACAGGAGCGCAACAACGGTTTCAAGATGCCGGTTGAACTGGGCGTGCCGGGCGTCGTCGATCGCACGCGTTTGATGACTCTTGGTGTTCGTGTCGGGGTCGGTCAATCGATGCGTTATTTGAGCAAGAACAAGACTTCGATCATCAAAATGCTTTCGCCCGGCGGCTATGACCCGACTGAACTTGTGGCGGGGCTGGCCAAAGACGCCCAGCGTTTGAACATCGTGGGTCTTCACTCATTCACTTTTAATAGCGTCGCGGACACGGCAGTTTGGCAGCGCGAAGTGATGTCGAGTTAGTGAAGCGAGATGTAGTCGTCATCGGTGCTGGCGTAATCGGCGGGGCGGTTGCGTTCGAACTCGCCAAATCTGGTCGTTCAGTCGTGATCGTCGACAAAGGTTCGGCGGCCGGTGCCGGTTCGACTTCGGCCTCATCGGCGATTATTCGATTTAGTTATTCGACCCTTGACGCGGTGTTGATGGCTTGGGAGTCTGCACCAAAATGGGAGAACTGGGCCGACTATCTGGGCGTCGTCGACCCTGACGGCATGGCGAAATTTATTCGCACGGGTTATCTCGTGTATCGCACCGAGGGTTATAGCGGTGAAGCCGTGCGTAAAATTTGGGAAGAAATCGGCATTCCGTACGAAATACTTAGCGCTGAGCAGTTGCGCAAGAAGTTTCCCGCGCTTGATGCCGGCAGTTATTGGCCCCCGAAAAAAATTGACGACCCGGCATTCGGTGATGACGCGGTTGGCGAGTTGTCGGGTCTCTATGATCCGTTGAGCGGGTTCATGGATGACCCGATGTTGGCGGCCCACAACTATGTTCATGCGGCCAAGAGTCACGGTGCAGAGACGAGATTTAAGTCCGAAGTTGTTTCGATCGACAATGATGGCAAAAAAATTACTGGCGTCACACTTTTGAGTGGCGAAAAAATTGAGGCTGCGATCGTCATCAACGCGGCTGGGCCACACGCGAGCAAGATAAATCGAATGGCAGGTGTTGCCGCGGAGATGAACATTCGACATCGTCCGTTGCGCCAAGAGGTTTATGTTGCTCCAGCGCCGAATGGTTTCAAACTAGAAGACGATGCACCAGTTGTTGCCGATCTCGACACTGGCATTTATTTCAGACCGCACCCGGGTGGAACACTCAATCTTGGTGGCACCGAGCCGGCTTGTGACGAGTTGCATTGGGTCGAAGACGCCGATGATTGGCGCCAAGAAACGACCGTTGAAATTTGGGAGACGATGATGTTGCGCCTCGCGCGGCGAATGCCAGATTTTGGTGTGCCGGTTTCGCCGTCGGGTATCGGCGCGCTTTATGACGCCACAGATGACTGGGTACCGATTTATGATCGCTCGAGTCTGAACGGGTTCTTTATGGCGTGTGGTACGAGCGGCAATCAATTTAAGAACGCCCCGTTGGCGGCGATTTTCATCAGGTTGTTGATTGAGGCTGCCGAGGCGGGCAAGAATCATGACGATGAGCCAGTTCGCTATGTCGGCCCACGATCGGGCAGGGAGATTAACATCGGTGCGTTTTCTCGTTTGCGGCAGGCTTCGGTGACATCCGGAACGGTGATGGGCTGATTCGTCGATGCGAACTTCGTTGAGCGACTTACTCGCAACACGAAAAATCATTCTCGCCGATGGCGCAACGGGCACGAACTATTTTGCCCTCGGCTTAACTTCTGGTGAGCCGCCAGAGTTCTGGCTAGATTCACACCCTGAATGGGTTGCTGATTTGCATCGGCGTTTCGTCGACGCTGGTGCCGACATTATTTTGACCAACACATTCGGCTGCAATCGTCATCGCTTGAAATTGCATAACGCCCAGGCCCGCACATATGAACTTGCCAAAAAGGCTGCTGAAATAGCCCGCAGGGTTGCCGATACATGTGCACGCCCTGTTGTGGTCGCGGGTTCGGTTGGGCCGACGGGTGAATTGTTCGAGCCGCTTGGTGCTTTGACGCACGATGATGCAGTCGCAAGTTTCGAAGAGCAAATTCGCGGACTGAAAGACGGCGGTGCCGACGTCGCGTGGATTGAGACGATGTCGGCGATTGAAGAAGTGCAGGCCGCGGCTCAGGCGGCGATAAATGTTTCGATGCCGTATACGGCAACTTGCAGTTTTGACACAGCAGGTCGAACAATGATGGGGTTAAAACCAGACGGTCTGGCCGCAGTTTTCGCCGAGCTTGCGGTGCCACCGGTCGCGATGGGTGCGAACTGTGGCGTTGGTGCGTCAGATATTTTGGTGACTGCAATTGAAATGAGTGCGACATCGAGTCTCTCGCACCTGCCGATAATTACTAAAGGCAACTGTGGCATACCTCGCTTTGAAGGCGTTGAAATCAGATATTCGGGCACACCCGAATTGATGTCGCGTTATGCCAGTATGGCTATTGACGCCGGGGTGCGCATAGTTGGCGGATGTTGTGGCACTTCACCCGAACATTTGGCGGCGATGCGAGCAGCAATTGACAAACACATTGCCGGGCCACGACCAACCATTGAGTCGATTATCGAGAATATCGGTCCGCTGACGAACAAGCCACCGACTGACAATGATCCGAATCGACGCAGGTCGCGCCGCAGTTAGGTCGTTTTCGCGTCCGCAGTGTGCGACGTGGTTATTTGGCTTGAATGATTTGTTGAAGCCGAGTGTCGGCTGCTGGTCTGGCGCCCAGATGTTCGATCACCCATGCGGCAACTGCGGTGGCGAATTTTGCTGCTTCGATCGGCGAATTCGATTGCAGGTAGTGCGCAAGAAACGCACCAGCAAATGAGTCTCCGGCGCCAGTTGCATCAACCAGGTTGTTCGTCGCCGGAGGAATCTGAGTCGCGGTTTTGCCGTCAAATACGAGCGCCCCGTCGGCGTCAAGTTTCAAAATTATCAATGCGTCGGTGTAGATGTTGGCAAGTGCACGAACGATTGTCTCTGGTTCATCGCAACCGGTCAGAACTCGACCTTCGTCGTAATTCGGAAAGAAAATATCGATTGCCAGATCTTTTGTCCATGACAAAAATTGCTCGACACCCATTTCTGAAATCATTTGAAACGATGCAGGGTCGAATGAAATCGTCAGATTATTTTGTTGTGCAAGTTGTGCCGCTACGCGGGCTGCAGAGCGCGGTGGGTCGGTGAAAAAGCTCCAGGCGGTGAGATGCAGATGATTTGAAGTGGTGATGACGTTGCGAGGTAGCTCGGATGGAATCAAATAAAAGTCGGCACCGTGACCCGAGACCATGCTGCGCTCGCCGGTTTGATCGACGAATACGGCGACACTGCCCGTGAGATGAGCATCAGTTTCGACGAAGTGATGCTCGATGTTTTCTTTGATCAAGTCTTCGCGAGCCAACTGGCCGAAACGATCGCGACCGATTTTGCCGATGAAGCGCGTGTTTAAACCACAGCGCTTGGCCCAGACCGCCAAGTTGGCCGCGCTACCACCAGGTGTGAGCATCACTTCACCAAATGAGTCGCCGCCTTTGAGCAGGCTGTTGTTCGTGCGAATCAGAACATCCCATGCAAAATCGCCTATCACGCAAAGTGATGTTGACATCACCCCCAACGGTATCGGCAGAATTTACTGGTGAATGGTTTGTGTCGTATTTCGCGATTCGACGGTGGCGAGCACGCCGACTGCGCCGATAACGAATGTTGCACCAATTATGCGTGGAAGTGTCAATGGCTCGCTGAGAAAGATAACTCCAGCGATGATTGAAGCGACTGGTTCGAATGTTTGGATGATTGCCGACTTGCCGGTGCCGATCAGGTTCATGCCGGCATACAAAGTCGCCACCGGTATGACAGTTGCAACAATTGCCATCATCAGCACGCTGACCCACCCGGCAAGCGAGCCCGGGAACACGACAGAGATCGAATTTGGTGCGACTATCGAATAAATTGCAAGTGATGTTGCCGAGCCGAACATCACGATTGTCACGCCTGTAGGTAGATCGATTTTGGGCAGCACCTTCGAGCTGATGATCAAATAAAAGGCATATTCGACCGCGACGATAAGGACGAGAATGACGCTGATCGTGTCGGCGTTACCGACTTGGCCAGCGGCGATTGCAACACCGATCAGAGTCGACACAAGACACCAAACGATTATGGGGCTTGGCTTGTTGCCGAGCAGCCACCAAGAGAGGAGCACGACGATGACTGGGTTGCAATAAAAGATTGTGATCGCCAAGCCACTGTCGATGTTTTCGATTGCGGTGAAGTAAAGAATTGAAGCAATGAAGTAACCGAGGGCTCCTAGCAAAAACAGTTGTCCAAAAAGTTTCGGCGCCGGCCATTTGACTTTTTGCCGGTTTACCAAATAACTTTTTCGAGAGATGATCTTGCGAACGACAAGCATCAACAGTGTCGCAACTGAAAAGCGGGCAAGTAGCGTGCCGACGGCATTGGCTCCACTGTCGTATGAGAATTTGGCGAAAGTTGGTGCGAGTCCGAAACCAATGCTGCTGCTGATGATCAGCACGATTCCTAGAACATTTGGATTTTTACGCACCTGGAGAATCTATTACATCTTGAGATATCAGCTCGTGAAGAATGTCGAAATGGTTGCGTGATTTGAATTCTTTTTGTTTGGCTGGCGCGTGATTCGCAATAGCCGACCATGCGGCCGCAAACTCGTGCGACTGTCGTTTGAATTCATCGGTTTCGTTCTCGCCCCAGATGATGGCCATTGGTGTGTCTGGGGCTGTGGCGACGAAATGAACCGGCGACAACCCTCGGGCTGATTGTTCGTTGAGTCGGACTGCATCGTTGACCGAAGTATTGAGGATCGGCTCGAGATCAAAAATACCCGAGACCATAATTGCACCGCCGAATTTTGGCGATTTAGAGTTGCATAGTTTCATCGCCACAAGGTGCGCGCCTGCAGAGTGTCCAATCAACGTGATGTTTTGTGGTTCGTAACTTTGCAGCAAATAGTCGATTGCTTGTGACGTTTGTTCGACCAGTGTTTGAAGCGGCTCATTGGGGCACAGCGAATAGTTGATCGACGCAGCACTGAAACCAAGTTCGTGCCAGCCTGGTGTCAGAAAAGTGCCATCGTCGGCTGATAACCGTCGCCAGAACCCGCCATGCACAAAGACGATCAATTTTTTATTTGATTCTTTCGTTTTGGTATTCAAAGCGAGCCAAAGCCACGCGTCGTTATGTTGGCTGTACTGCAGTTTGGTGTGACTAATTGTTTGACGCGAACGGGCGCCGCTGGTTGCGTATTCATCCAAAAAGATTTGGATATTTTCAACGCGTGATGCGGGCGTGTACTCGCGCTCAAGATCGGTCGCGTTGTATCTCTGCCAGGTCATAACGAGTTTGCGATCATTGGCCCCTAGGTTTGTCAATTGGAGCGGGTGACGGGGATCGAACCCGCATAACGAGTTTGGAAAACTCGGACTCTAGCCATTGAGCTACACCCGCAAAGGTTTAAAAGCGTAACTAGGCAATAGCGTAATGGGCATGAGCGACGACATTCTTGATGTTGATTTGTTGGCCTTTGAGCGTGGTTCGGTGGCGTCACGCAAAGCCGTGGTTGACGGCGTTCGACGCAGTCTAGAAACTGGTTTCGTCTACACGAGTCACGATCTTTCGGAAGATTTGCTCGATACGGCGTATGGCATGCTCGCTGAATTTTTCTCGAAGCCAACTGAAGAAAAACAGAAATTCGTTGCCCATGGCACCAACGGCCAAACCGGTTACACCGGTGTGTTGCTCGAAACCGCCGCGTCCAGCGACAAACCTGACTGGAAAGAGATGCTCAACTGGGCAACGCCGATCCCGCAAGGGCACCCGTTGCGTCGCCGATATCCACAGTCATACCCCGAAGCACTGTTGCCCGAATCGGCCGTGCCTGGCATCACCGACGTGTTGTTCAAATTCCACGATGCGATGATTGATTTGCAAACGCGTTTCTTGCGCATCATCGCCGTCGGTATCGGCTGTCACGAGTCATTTTTTGATGAGATGGTTGGTTATGGATCAGCCCTAACGCGTGCGATTCGATATCCGCCGATGAAGCAGGTGCCGGGGCAGGGTCATGTTTGGGCCGCAGAACACGGCGACATAAATCTGATAACTGCGTTACCGCGAGCGACCGCGCCGGGACTTCAAGTCAAATACAAAGACGAATGGATCGACGCCGTGCCGCCAAAAGGTCGTGTGATCATCAACTCGGGCATCATGCTTGAGCGCATCACAAACGGCGTTTTACCAATCGGCTGGCATCGCGTGGTCGCCTCACCTGGTTTTGAAGGCGAGCGCTACAGCGTCGTGCAGTTTTGTCATCCGCAACCGAGCACGATGCTCGTGCCCGTGCCGAGTTGCGTCACGCCAGAAAATCCGTTGCGATTTTCAACGGTGTCGGCTGCTGATGCGCTTGACGAGGTTATTTACCAAATCAATTTGGTTGAAGATGCGCGCCGGATTGGCGATTGATGCGGCCGTGGTTGCGTCGATATTTTTTCAGCAATAAACCAAAACTCAGTGCGGTGGTCCGAACTGGCGATCTCCAGCATCTCCAAGACCGGGCACGATAAAAGCATTTTCGTTTAGGTGGCTGTCTACCGAGGCGGTGATGATGTGCAGTTTCATCCCGGTCGAGCGCAGAAACTCGATGCCCTCTGGTGCAGCCAGGACGCAAGCAATTGTTAGCGGCATCGGCGCGCCACGATCCGCGAGGAGTTTGCAACCATGGGCGAGTGATCCACCTGTTGCCAACATTGGGTCAAGCACCAAACAAGTGCGACCGTCCAGATGCGACGGCAACTTCGCAACATATTCGCTCGGTGCATGTGTTTTTTCGTCGCGCTGCACACCGACCACAGCGATATCGGCATCGGGCAGAAGTTCCATCGCGGCGGGCAGCATGCCAAGACCCGCGCGCAAAATCGGCACCAGCACCGGTCGGCTTGCAAGTGCAATGCCGTCTGTTTCGGCCAGCGGTGTTCGTACGCGCGTGTTAATGGTTGGTAAATGTCGCGAGGCTTCAGCGACAACCACTAAAGAGAGCCGTCGCAACTCGGCGCGAAAAAATTGATTCGACGTGTTCACGTCGCGTAAGTGGGTCAACGCTTCGGCGGCAACCGGATGGTCAACGATGGTTACTTCAACAGCCATGTCATCCATCATTGCCGAATAGATAGTGTTTATTCAAATGACGAGCGTCGAAATTGTTGATAGTCCACAGAAAGCCCAACAACTTGCCCAGGTGTTGACCTCTGTTTGGGGTGAGACAAACGCAATTTCGGTGGATGTAATCATCGCCGTCGTGCACTCTGGCGGTTATGCAAGCCTTGCCAGTCGCGAGGCAGGCACCGCGAAACAAATAATTGGCGGTTCGTTGGCGCTGGTCGGGCGTCATGAAAACATGTTGCATTCGCATGTAACCGGTGTAGTTGGTGATGCCGTGAACTCCGGGGTGGGTCGCGCGCTGAAGCAACACCAATGGGCATGGGCCAAAGAAAACAATTTTGCAGCGATCTCGTGGACTTTTGACCCGTTGGTCAGACGCAACGCTCATTTCAACTTGGTCACGCTCGGTGCCAAAGTCGTCAGTTATCACCGTGATTTTTACGGCGAACTCAACGACAAAATAAACGCTAGTGACAGCACGGATCGACTGGTTGTGGAGCGTCGCGTTGCCGGTTGCGATCTCGCGCCAAGTGCCAAAACCGTCACTGCTGATGCAGGCGACGAAATGATTAGCACTCCAGAAGACATCGTCGTGCTACGACAGAGTGCAAACCCGCCCGATCAGGCGCTCGTGCGCCAGTGGCGTCAAGATCAGCGCGAGAATTTCGAATCGGCATTCTCTGCATCAAAGGTTGTGCGAGGCTTCACAGCAGATGGTTCTTATGTTCTCAGTTCGAAGGCCGGTTAAATAGTGTTGCGAGCGATTGAGTTGTGGCGGGGTGAAATTGATTTAGTTTCACCGTTTCGCACATCGTTCGGCACGGACACGTCACGTGATTTGTTGTATGTTCGCGCAGTTGGAGACGAACATTCTGGTTGGGGAGAGTGCGTTGCCGGCACCGAACCGAATTATTCGTCCGAGTATCTCGAAAACTGTGTTGATCTCGTCTCGCGATTTCTCGTGCCGATGTTGCACGCCGACTCGACAGCGCAAAGCTTTGTCGCAGATGCAACGCCGATTCGCGGCAACTACATGTCTAAGGCTTGCGTCGAGGCCGCATTGCTCGATCTGCAGTTGCGCGACCAGAGGATTTCGCTTGCCAAATTTTTGGGTGCGACCAAAACTCAGGTTCC
>SYNW01000100.1 GCA_005805045.1 Actinomycetota bacterium | reverse complement strand
ATCTCCGACCAGAATTTTGTCGCCACCATCGTGTTCCACGAGTTCATTTTCGGCAAGACCCGTCGTTCGCGTTACCCATTTGGTTTCTTGTCGATTGATATGAATCGGCACTTGGGTTTGTTCGAGAAGATCGGCGACACCCTGAATTTTCATCCCCATCATCGACCCACCAACGTGGTCGGGATGGTAGTGGGTCGCAAGTACACCTGTAAGTTTCATCTCGTCAGCTGCAATGATCTGCAACAGGTCCGTCACCGCGTAGGCCGGGTCGACCACGACGCATTCTCGTGATTCACGATCACCAATCAGGTAAACGAAGTTGACCATTTGTGCGGCGACTTGATCATTTTGCGCAAAGTCTCTGCCCGACAACAACTGTCGAAAATACAATCGATCATCCAACATTTCGCTCATGCAGCGATGCTAGCGATCTAGTCTTAGGCAATGAGTTCTTCAGTCAGCACGCTGAGATATGGGGTTATAGGTGTGGGGATGATGGGTTGCGAGCACCTCCGCAATTTGCTGGCGATCGAAAATTGTGAAGTTGTGGCATACGCCGACTCGCACGAACCGAGCCGTCAGGTTGCCGCGAGTTTGGTCAAGACTGCGACGGGCTATCTCGATTATCGGGAGATGCTCGCAACCGAGAAACTGGACGTCGTTGTGATCGCCACGCCGAACCACACACATCGCTCTGTTCTCGAGGATGTTCTCAGAATTGGTGTCGATGTTTTGGTCGAAAAGCCTCTTTGCATCACGGCAGATGAGTGTCGAGAAGTCATCGCAATTGAAGAGCAAACTCGAAGACCAGGCAGGGTCGTCTGGGTGGGTCTCGAATATCGCTTCATGGCACCAACCGCACGATTGATCAGAGAAGTCAAGTCTGGAACCTGTGGCGATCTGAAAATGATCTCGATTCGCGAGCACCGATTTCCATTTCTGACAAAAGTCGACGATTGGAACAGATTTTCTCGGAACACGGGTGGCACCTTGGTTGAAAAATGCTGTCATTTTTTTGACGTGATGAACCTTCTCGCTGATTCAAAACCGATCAGCGTCTATGCATCTGGGGCACAAGATGTGAACCATCTCAATGAAATTTATCAAGGTGAGCGATCCGACATTTTGGACAACGCATTCGTGATCGTGGATTATGAAAATGGTGTTCGGGCAATGTTGGATCTATCGATGTTCGCCGAAGGATCAAGAAACGAACAAGAAATCTGCGTTGTTGGAAGCGACGCCAAAATCGAGGCGATGATCTCTGATTCGATCATCCGTGTCGGCAGGAGAGACGGTGGCAGAAATGGTGTCACTGAAATTCTCGTTCAACAACCGCAAGGTGTCGTGGCAGGTTTTCATGCTGGTGCGTCATTTCTCGAACACCGCGCGATGCAACACGCGATTCGTGATCGACAACCCAGCGCGGTTACGCTGCAAGACGGTTTGCTCAGCGTCGCAATCGGTCAGGCAGCCCACATCAGCATCGCCCAGCGGCGGTCGGTGGAGATCGTCGAGCTAATTAAATGACAAGTGACAAGCCATTGTCAACTGATTTAGATAAAGAAGTCTAGAACTTTTTCCCGGATTCTGTCAGGTTTATTAGTTCTTGCTTCATGCCGATCAACTGAGTCGGAAAGTTTCAACAAAGAGTTGATTCCAAAGTAACGCAAAGGTTCAACCTCCCACTTTCGTGATGGTCGGTTCACCCAAGCCAGCCGTGTTAGCGGATGGTTGTCGCCGGCGATCAGGTGGGCGAGTGTTCGACCAGCAAGGTTGGTCGCTGCGACTCCGTCGCCGACATATCCACCCAGTGACGCCAGACCGGTTTTTCTTTCAAAATTAACCGAAGGCTGCCAGTTTCTAGGTACGCCCAGTGGCCCGCCCCAACGGTGGGTAATTTCAAGACTCTTTGTGACAGGAAAAACTATATTCATCGCCTGAATTATTCTTTCGTGAATCAGTGGATGCGTGTCGTATTCAGCGGTGACGCGAGAGGCGTAGTGGTATGGGGCGCCCCTTCCACCGAAAGCGATTCGTTTGTCTTTGGTGATTTGTGCATAGATGATCAAGTTTCTCGTGTCATGATAAGTTTCGCGATTGTTCCAGCCGAGGTCGGCTAACTGATTCGCGTTGAGCGGTGAAGTAGCGACCATGTACGAGTACAACGGTGCAAGAGTTCGTCGATGGCGCTTTATCTGCGAGGTAAAACCCTCGGTGGCTCGAATAATCACGTCAGCCCGACAAGTGAAACCACCTGCTTTAATTGCACCACTTGTGTACTCGCGAACAGGTGTATTTTCGTATATCTTGACACCAAGTTTCTCAACGCTCTCTGCCAACCCGAGAGCAAGTTTGAGCGGATGAATCACGGCGCAGTGGGGTGTGAATGATGCGGCCTTTAGACCGGTGATATTGATTCGTGATGACTGCTCAGCAGTCGAGATCAAACGGAAGTCTTCGTCGCCGAAGCCGTATCTGTGTAGTTCTTCGACTTCTTGCAACACTCGAGATCGTTGCACATCGTTGGTCGCGCCGTTGATGGTGCCGCCGCGAAAATAGTCGCAGTCAACTTGCGAACTTTGCAATACATTTTCAATTTCGTCGAGTGTCGCGAAACTATGTCGATACATTTCAAGAGCGGCGTCCCGGCCGTGCAATTTGTCGAGTTCACCAATCGAGTTCGGCAGGAAGCCACTGCACCAGCCACCGTTACGACCGCTTGCACCGAAGCCAACTTGATTCGCCTCGATAATCACAATCCGTGAATCTGGCAGCAACTTTTTTAGGTAATACGCCGACCAAAGTCCGCTGAAGCCACCGCCGATGATTGCAATGTCACAAGAGAGATTTTGTAGAAGCGGTTGACGCTCTATCGCTAATTGTGGCGTCGATTCACGCCACAGCGAATTTACTGTTGATGCGACCAAAGTTTGCGAATTTCCGAGCCTGGATCGTACAAGACTTCAACTTCTTGGTCAATGCGCAGCGTCGCTCGGTCTGATATTTCATATTTTGGCCAGGAGACTAAACCATTTTTGGCAAATTGAAGTAGCTCAGATGTAAAATTGTCCGAAACTATCTGACGCGATGGATCTGTGCCAGAAAATAGTTCGACATTCGGTTTATCCAGGTTGTTGAACATAAACGGCAAATCCAGTCCATGGCAGCAGCCGAGTGCGCCGTCGAATATTGGAGTGGGCCATGTAAACCAGTACATCCACGTTGTCGCCGCACGTTCGGAGCGCACATTGCATAGTTGCCAGGCAGGGGCACGAAAGTTTTGGTCTGTTTGCATTGCTGCGACCATCTGCAATGGGGTGAGACTTTCACGCATTTGCGAATAGATCGGCCAAGCCTCGGTTGCCCTCTCGGCAAACGCCTTGTCAAAATAGTTGTGTGCGACTTCTTCGTCGATGACGATTGCGAGCGGATTGAGTACTGCCCATAGTCGGTTTTCGTCACGATTAGTTCCAACGATGAGTGGTATTTGAGAATCGGCGGAAGCGCTGTACACATCTTCAGGCAAAGCCGACCCACCACAAGTCGGGGTGAATGTAGATATGTAGTTTTCAACATCGACGAACATCTGTGCTGTGGCATCAATGATCTGCTGTGTTGTCAATGATTTAAGTTCTTCGACCGACGTGCACTTTGCAGCCTTCAAAAATTGCTGTTTTGCATCTTCGGCTTCGGCTCGCGTACGCAACTGCCTGAGCGATGGGCTCATAGCCCACGCTTTGGTTATCAAACCTTTAGTCAGCGGAGAGGCGGTTAATGCGACCACGCTGCTGCCACCGGCGGACTCTCCGAATATCGTGACGTTATTGGGATCACCACCAAAGCTAGCGATGTTGCGATTCACCCAGCGCAATGCACTTATCTGATCCATAGTGCCTAAATTATTCTCGCCGATGAAACCAAAAGGTCCGAGACGGTAATTAACCGAAACTAAAACTACATCGCCGAGTTGCACGAGATTGGTGCCGTTGTACCAACTTGTAGCGGCCGTGCCGTTTGTGTAAGCACCACCATGTATCCAAAACAACACAGGCAACAGTTTGGAGGGTTTTGTGGGCGCCCAGATATTCAAATAAAGACACTCTTCGGATGTCGGGAGTTCTTTTGTATTCAAGATTTCTTCCATGAAACCCGGCACCTGCGGAGACTGAGGACCAAAACTTGTGGCGTCAACGCTGTGGTTGTATTTTTTGATATCGACCGGTTCGCAAAATCTGTCCGCCGTGGCGTATTGAATACCAAGAAATTCAGTCACTTGTTCGTTGACCTTGGATCCCTGAAAAGTTCCGGAGGAGTTTGTTATTGTCACAGGCCTTCAATCTAATCCAGCGTGATTACGATGTTTGTGTGGCGCGAAACATACTGGGTGATCTTGTTGCCAATCTTTGGCAGATCTTCAGGTTCAAAGCGTCAATTAGCCCCGAATCCAAACGAGCCAAGGGGTTTGGCAAATTCGGTACGGGCTCAATCATTTTGTTTCCGTTCACCACAATATTCAACGAGAAATATATTCAAATCGGCAAAAACACGATGATCGGCGAACATGTGGCCTTGTCGGCAGGCATGATGCCGGGTCAGGAATGTCTGACGAACCCAGTCGTGCGAATTGGTGATCGTTGTCTGATTGGTCGGGGGTCTGGAATAGTCGGTCATCTTTCAATTGACGTCGGTAACGACGTGTGGACTGGTCATCATGTTTATATAACCGATCAAAGTCATGGTTACGAAGATGTGACAATACCTATATCTCTTCAGACGCAGCCGGAAAAGTCTGTTTCGATCGGGGATGGTTCTTGGCTCGGGCACGGTGTGGTTGTTTTGCCCGGCTCAAAAATTGGCAGAAACGTTGCCGTGGGCGCTAACTCAGTTGTCACTGGTGAACTGCCCGATTACTGCGTCGCGGTCGGCTCACCCGCCAAAGTCATTCGTCAATATTCGCCAGATTCAGGCTGGTCAGCAAAAAAACACTTTTAGATCGACAAATCAATTGGTGGTTTGCAGAACGACATTTCATTGTCGGCGGCGAATGTCGCGATCTTTTCGCTGATGGGCAGACCATCTATCGGTGTTTCTGCAAACTGCTCATCGACGCCGATTCTTAAGTCGTTAGCGAAATCTCGGCGATCGGCAATATAGATTTCATAGTCGTCGAGCCAAAGACCAACTATTTCGATACCTTTTGGATCTCTAGGCAATGAAGTGCGAAACTCGGCGACAAAACGCTCGATCGTGTCAGTCGCGATGTCGATCAAATCGGCTCGCTCTTTGAGTGCGTCAAGTCCTAGTTGATCAACAATTCGATAATCAGAAAGTTGTTTGCGCTCTTCTTTGGCAAGCAAGCAACGAGCCTGTGCGCCGGCGGCCCACTCTCGATCTTCAAACTTGTTAATAGAATCCTTTGAAGCAAAAAAAAGTGCATAAATCCACATCACGACAATTAGTGCGACAGTTGTTGTGAGAAAGATTCGCAGAATGTATTTCACCGACACAACGATAGGTGATCCGAGTAAATGGTAGAACTAGATAGTGAAATTAATTGATGAAACTGCTGTGACGCCAGACTCAGCAAAGATCGCCGCAAAAGGGCGACTCAAAGAGGCCGTCGACCTGGTCAGCAAAATAGTCAGGTTTCACCCTCGGCTGTTCATCACCGCCGTGTCTGGAGCGGCGCTGTTTGCTATTTGTACCGTTGGGTCATCCATTGGTTTGCGCTGGATGATCGACCGTGTAATTTTGATTCGATTTGAGCAGGGTCAACTCGATACAACTGCGTTATTCGCTGGTTCGGTGATCGTAATTGGTATCGGATTACTTCGTGCGTTCGGAGTTGTGATTCGTCGTAGTTTCGCGGGTAAAACCGAGTGGCGAACGGCAGAAACCCTGACCGACAAGGTTCTGGATCATGTCGTGGCGCAACCAGCCAAATGGCATCGGGCACGAATGAACGGTGATCTTGTTGCACGTTGCGGCGTTGACGCCGACGCAACTGTTGGAGTTCTTGCACCATTGCCATATTCATCGTCAGTACTGGTGATGATGGTCATTGCGGCTAGCTGGATGCTTTATGTGGACGTGCCATTAGGGATAATCGCAGTTCTTGTCTTTCCTATCTTGCTCGCACTCAATATCGGTTATCAGCGCCGAATTGATCGCTTCTACAACGTGGCACAGCAGGAACTTGGTGCGTTGTCAGAGGCGGTTCACGAAAGCTTCGACGGCGTCATGGTCGTCAAATCTTTCGGTGCCGAAGAACGCGAAACTGCACGACTGGCGAGTATCACTGCACGATTACGTGACGCACGAATTGATGCGGTCGGGGTTCGCTCTGCTTTCGAGGCGATGCTTGATGCGATCCCAACCCTGATCAATATCGGGCTCATTGTTCTCGGGGCCTATCGGGTGCGGTCTGGACAAATGAGCGTTGGCGAGTTATCTAGTTTCATCTATCTGTTCACCTTGTTGATGTTTCCACTGAGGATTATTGGCTATTTATTTTCCGAGATACCGCACTCAGTGGCGGGCTGGCGTCGTATCTGTGAATTATTGAATGAGCCGATCATGGCGGACCCCGCCAAAAAATTGCAACTGGCGGGTCACGGAGTGGGTGTCGAAATTTCAAAATTGAACTATGGGCACATACAGGGTGCCGAGTTGCTGCGAAATTTCTCACTGAAAATCGATGCTGGGCGAACGGTTGCAATAGTTGGTGCAACCGGTTGTGGCAAAACGACGCTGTTGCATCTCATCGCCGGACTTATTGAACCTGATTCCGGCACGATTGCTGTCCAGGAGGGTGGCGCTGCGTTAGTTTTTCAAGAGGCTTTTCTGTTCGCCGACACTCTGCGTTATAACATCGATCTCGGCACCGATATTTCGACAGCGAAGATCGACGTGGCTATTGATCTCGCGCACTGCCGCGAGTTCATCGAAGATCTTGAACTTGGACTTGATACTTCGATGGGAGAGCGCGGCACAAGTTTGAGCGGCGGTCAAAGACAGCGAATCGCTTTGGCACGTGCGATCGCCCATGCAAGACCTGTTTTGCTGCTGGACGACACCACATCTGCACTCGACCCGAACACTGAAGCCCAAGTCGTAGATAATTTGCGAAAGTTCGCAGCCGAGAAGACAGTGTTGATTGTCGCATCGAGACCATCAACCATCGCCTTGGCAGACGAAGTGTTGTTCATCGCCGACGGACAAATATCTGATCGCGGCACGCACGAATCTCTATTGATTCAGAGCGCCAAGTATCGCGAGTTGATTCAGGCGTTCGAACATGACCGCGAGACCGAATAGTGGATACCTCATCATGAACGAACCGATCGGCCGATTCACCACGGCAAAGACGCTTAACCGCGGATTCAGCGTCGCGCCTGCACTGTCAAAGGGCATTGGCGTAACTTTCATTCTGGCGGTGATCGGTTCATTGGCTCGTGTGGTCGTACCTATTTTGATTCAACAGACGATTGATAAAGGGCTTCAGCCTGGTGACATACGAGTCGGATTTATAGCTCAGATGGCATCAATTGCGGCAGTTTCGGTGATCCTCGCTTCACTGGCACTTCGCCAGGCCGTCTATCGCTTGGGTATCAGTGCAGAAAATGGTCTGTACACAATGCGTGTGAAATTGTTCGAGCACATCCATCGACTGAGTCTCGCCGATCATAACGGCGAACGTCGCGGGGCGCTTGTGTCGCGCGTAACGAGCGACATCGAAACTTTGACGATTTTTTTCTCGTGGGGAGCCCTTGTTTGGCTCTTGGATGGTTCGTTGATGTTTGTCGTCGCCTGTGTGATGTTGTCTTACGATTGGATATTGGCGTTAGTGGCGTTCGCCGTTTCTGCGCCGCTATTTATAGTCTTGCAAAATTTACAACGTCGTCTGGTTTTGGCCTACAAAATCGCTCGCGAAAGCAACGCAGAACTGTTGGGTACCGTCAGCGAATTGATTTCGGGCACCGAGACCCTGCGCGCCTATCAGGCCCATCAGCCCATTGTCTTGAAAAGCAAGCGGGCAGTGCGCAAGAGGGCCGACGCCCAAATACGCGCAGGAGTTATTGGTGCATTTTTATTTCCGTCCGGAGAAGTTTTTGCAGTTTTTACAATTGTGGCGATCATCTGCGTAGGCGTTTTGCGCGGAGTAGATAGTGGGTTAACAGCCGGATCAATGGTTGGCTTTTTGTTTTTGACTTATCGCTTTCTCGAACCAATCGCAGAATTTACCGAAGTTGTTGATCAAACCCAGACAGCGGTCGCCGGTCTTCGCAGGGTCTTGGGGATTTTGGATATGCCGATCGGTCCGCCGCCAACGAAGAGTCCGATTGCTTTGCCAAAACAACCACTGGGCATAGATCTTCACGAGGTGAGTTTCTCTTACAGTTCGCGCCTTGACGTGCAAGATGACGACATGCCAGTATTGCGAAACATAAGTTTGTCGATTCCGCCGAGACAGCACGTTGCACTTGTAGGAGCATCAGGTTCGGGCAAAACCACCCTGGCACGATTGATAGCCAGATTGGCAGACCCAACTTTGGGGTCGATATCGCTGGGCGGGGTGAATCTAAAGCGGGTAGCCAACGATGAGTTGCGTCGACGACTTGTGGTCGTGCCCCAGGAGCCTTTCTTGTTCGCCGACACGATCGCGCAAAATTTGCTTTTCGCTTCGCCTAATGCGACAAATGAAGACTTAAATGTGGTGATCTCTCAATTAGAACTCGAGGATTGGGTCAGCTCGTTGAAGATGGGTTTGCAAACAATGGTCGGACAACGTGGTGCTTTTCTTTCTGCGGGCGAGAGACAATTGGTGGCCTTGGCTCGCGCCGCGCTGTCGAATCCTGATGTCCTTATTTTGGACGAGGCCACTTCGGCTGTCGACGCGATTGCCGAGGTGAGATTGGCAAAGGCTCTGCGAGCGCTATCAGAGGGTCGCACCACGATCTCAATTGCCCACCGACTATCTACGGCGGCACGCGCAGATCGAGTCATCGTGCTTGAGCATGGAGTAATTAGTGAAGACGGCAGTCACCTCGACTTGCTCGCAAATAATCGTGAATATGCAAAGATTTATGCTCAGTGGCTTACGGCAACTTCCGCAAACTAATAACGGCTACGCAATGAAAGCAAAACGACCGCTGCGAAGCACGATGGTTTTTTTAATCGGACTTATGTCCATCAGTTTGGTTGGATGCGCGACCAATGCCGAGCGCGATGCCCTGTGTGCACAGTCTGATCGCTGGAACAGTGCCAGCACTCAAGTCGCGCTCGCGTTGGACGATATCGGCAAATTTCAACCCGAGCGGTTGCAAGAAATCTTTGAAGAGGTCGTTCGAACCCTGATTTTGATCAATGAGTCTGCATCCCGAGATTTGCGCGTAGATACCGAAGTGTTACTGAACACATTCGGGGCTCTATCCGATGCGCTTGGCGAGATCGACTGGGAGGGGGATCTCGCGCAAAAAGACTCTGCGGTGATTAGTGCTGGTGTGAGGCTTGCAAGTTCGGAAGTCCAACAAGCACAGGCGAATCTTGCTACATACATTGTCGAGAATTGCGATCTTGAGATAGATAGCCCGGTCAATAAGTTCCCCAATGTCGGTACGACGCTTCCAGATCCGATAATTCAAGACGAAACAATCGAATTGCCTCCAGTGGGGTACGACAACGATGAAAGCGTTGCGAGGGCGTTTGGCTTCGTGGTTGTCGAGAGATTCGGCGTAGCGATTACGAACGAACAAGCCGATTGTGTCGGTGTTGCTTTGATCGCGGCGAACTCAAACGATTCAAAAGTTGTGGACGAAACATATTGGCAAATGCTTCAACTAATATTTGATTCCTGCGACGTAAAGATAGACGTCGCCAAGGCGCTCGAAAACGAATAACTATCAGTTGTTGGTAGAGTTGGGCGAAATGGAACTATTTTTGTGTCGACATGCCCAGCCACAGTGGGTCAAAGACGATCTGTGCGTCGATAATCCACCACTCACTGAGTTGGGTCGACGGCAAGCGAGCCTGCTCGGTAGGCGATTGTCACGAGAACGGTTCGATCATATATATGTGTCTCCATTGCTGAGAACCAGACAAACCGCCGAACCGATACTCTCGGCACTCAATCGAGACGAGGTTATTGCGCCGTGGCTAGAAGAAATTCGCAGCCCTGTTTGGCAGGGTTCACCTGCCGAGCGAGCCAGCAAGGCCTACAAAGAAGAGCGTTCAAGATCGGCACGCGAACAATGGAACGGACTTGAAGGCGGTGAGTCAATGAAAGATTTCGTGGCACGAATTCACAGCGGTGCCGAGAAATTTCTCGGTGAGCATGGCGTCTATCGCATCGAACACGAACTGCCAATTTGGCACATCGAAAACGCTGGGGAGCGAATCGCCTGCATTGCTCACGCAGGAACCAATAGCACCGTAGTTTGTCACCTGCTCGGTTTGACGCCAACTCCATGGGAGTGGGAAAGATTCGTCCTGGGTCATGCATCGATCACGAGGCTTGAGGCATTCAAAATTGGTGATGGATACACGTTCGCCCTTTCACCATTGTCTGATCTCGAGCACATTCCGAAAGAAGACAGAACTTTCTGAATTGCGATGCAAATAAATGGTGGTGGAGGATCTCACCTCTCCACCACCATTAATCGAGCAGATATTTACGGTTGTGGGAGCACTTCCGTAACATGACATGCATCGACAGCTTTGATTATTGGATAGGGGTTGACTGCCTCGCCACCACCTGGGTGAACCTCGAAGTGAAGATGTGGGCTTCCGGTGTTGCCAGTTGAACCCATGTATCCGATAATTTGACCTGCACGAACTGATGTACCGACTGTGATGCCAGAGGCAAACGAGTCAAGGTGTGCATAAAAGAAGTAAGTTCCATCGGCGACTGTCAAGCGAAGTGCGTTGCCGCTCAACTTTGACTCAGCGCCGTACATCTTGGTGATCGTGCCGTCACTGACTGCGTAAAGGGCAAGACCCTTTGGTCCCATGATGTCGACACCGATGTGCAAACGTCCACCTGAACGAGGCTCATGCCAACTATCCACGAACGTGCAACGGCCCTGCGACGGAAATGCGCTGATTTGTGTAATGCCCAGCGTTGCCAAATCAGGAAGGACGCCAAGTGCGATCGCTGTTGGTAAATCGACCGCACCAGTCGCGTTCAGACCACGTGATGTTTGAAAGTTTGTCAACGAGATCGTCGTTGCAACACCGAAGATTCCGTCCGCGCCACCTTTGACTTCGATCGAGTTAGCGATCAGTTTCTGTTGCACGAGACGCACTGCATCGCTCCGTTGGCCGCGCGACGGCAATGTATCCAAAGTCAACATTCCCTCAATCGGTGTAATCGCCACTGCAACTGCAGCCTCGGCGACCGTGGCCACACTTGGCGTTACCACTGCAACAACTGGGGCTTGAGCCACTTTTGGTGTCTTTGTCGGGGCAACTGTGACGACTGGTGCCGCCGTCTTTGCTTTCTTGGCCTCCGGCTGGTCCGGGGCGATTAGTCCAAGAAATTTCGCCGTGCGGTCGTCCAACCGACCGGTCGCCTTGAAGCCAGCTACCTTTTGAAAGCTCTTTAATGACGTTTGAGTATTTGTTGAGAACACACCATCGGCACCGCCTTTGAGAGTGAATCCGCGGGCGATGAGCGCCTGCTGCAATCGAACGACCGTTGCACCCGAATCACCGAATACTGGCAAGACTGTTGATGTTGCGTTGGCCGATGGCACAACCAACCCGAGACTGAGAATTGCGCCTGCCACTATGGAAATAGTGAATTTTGCTTTTGTAGACATTTCTGCTCCCTTGTGAGATCCGCTTAAGGGATCGGCACCAGGGGTCAGAACTTGAGGAATTTCTCACTTAAAATTGTCAATTGACCACTCTGAGTGGTATAAAGCGATATTTTGTTGTAAAATTGCTATTTAAAGCGAGAGACCACTACTAAAAGTGGGCTCGGTTTACGAAAATTCGAGAATTTCAGCCAATCTCGGGCGGACGCACCATAACTTCACAATCTCTCGGTACTTAGAGAGCTCCAGCGGATCTGGCTCCGCTCGGGTCAATGTTGCTCGGATCAGCAGATTGCGAGGTGTGTGTTCATCCCCGATGAACTCGATGACTTCGCTCTTATATCCGTGCAGCCGCAAGATTTGAGCCCTAAGGGCATCGGTCAGGATGTCGCCAAGTCGCTCGCTTAGGATTCCGTGTTTGGTTACGAGTGTCCAGGGCGTAGGAATATCATCTAGTTGAGATTGCAGATAGTGGTGGCAACAAGGGGATACAAGCAGCATTTTGGCGTGATTTCTTATTGACCAAGCCAGAGCGTCATCTGTAGCCGTGTCGCAGGCGTGCAACGCAATGGCTAGATCAGCGTTGTCAAGTTCTGAGTCGGCAATTTTTTCGGCGCGAAAATCAATGGAATCGATATTTTCCAGCTCAATGGCGATAGCAGAATTGCGACGACGGCTCTCTTCGCGCTGATCTATGCCGACGATTTTGTTCGGGAGATTCTGCTCCCTCAAATAGTTGTGCACAGCAAAAGTCAGGTAAGCATTGCCGCATCCGTGATCGACAATATGCAACGGAGCCTCGAGCGAAGGTTGGTGAATTCGGCCGGCTGAAATTTCGTTTTTTAGCGTCGGCATGAGAATTCGCAGGAACTCTTCAATTTGCAGGTACTTGTCATTCATCGAGGGCTTGATACGACCCACGCTGTCGGAAATGCCGACCTTCTTCAAGAATTCATTGTTGGGATCTAGGAGCCTCGATTTTTGTCGATCATGCGACGTATTTTGAGTCAATTCTCGGACTGAAGTGTGGATCTGAGGTTCGCCTTTTTTTGTAAATCTGATCGTTATGGTCAGGTCCGTCGCCTCAATCAAACAGTTGGCGAAGCCGGACGACAATATTTCACGAGTGGCGAAATCTCCGAACTCCAAATTCGCGGTTTTGGATTTGGTACCGACAACGCTCGTCGTCTGGAGCAGAACCTGGTCTCGCAGCTTTATTGGTCGTATTTCAATCTTTTCGAATTCGGGCTGCATGTTTCGCCTGCGACCCGAGAAAATTGCCCGCACCAAACGATTTGGGTCGTCGATGATTTCGACCGCACTAGTCAACTGTGAGTCAGGGGTCTCTCTCGCTGTCATAGAACTACGGTCTGGTTCGTTGACGGTTCGCACAACGCCAACCTGTCGAGGTGCGACGATAGGTATCAATTCCGCGGTATGTCTCGGCGAACTGCTTTCCCGTCAGCGAAGTTGTGCGGCATTCAATCGTAAAATTGCCATGGGCAGTTCCATTGCCTTCGTCGGCGTAGAAAGCCATGACCAAGGGAACCTCAATGGTTATCGCGTTGGTTTCGAAATGTTTCGAAAATAGCTCGGAGATCTGCGAAACCGTGTTGGCAACGATTTCGCTGTTCAGACTGATTAAGGCATCGTCACTGAAGTACTCAACGGTTTTCGCCAAATCATTTCGGCTCAGAGCGTCGGCATATTTGTTGAATAGCTGGCGCAAGTCAAACTCAGTCGCCAGCGACGCTGCAGATGGACCTTCATCCTCAAGCTTTCGACCATTGCTGCTGCTTGACTTCATATTTTTACGAGTGTCGCGAATGTCGTCTGGCGAAAGACCCGTCTCTGCAGCTGCCAGTTGTCGCATCAATCGAATGAATTCCTTGCGTTTAAGCACGCCTTCGTGCGCCGCATATTGCACGGCTAGACCATCTATCAACCCAGATATGCGAGTGGCCGATTCTCGGGGGTGAACGCAATGAAACTCACCCGATTCATTGCCTGCCCGTAGAGTTTTTTCGAACACAGCGATTGACTGCGCGTCTAATTCCTGGCTGATGGGCTTCATCTTCGGATTTCGCAGCGCCTCACCCCATGCGTCGATCCAGATCATCCATTCGACGTCGTCGCTGCCTTCTGGAACGTAGCTTTCGATCAATCGCCAGAGTTTGGCGATGTTAGTCGGCGCCGAATCAATATCTCGCTGCATATCGAGCAGGTCTTTATGTGCGTAATGCTCGAACGCCGCTGCTAAAAGTTCCTCTTTTGACGCAAAGTGGTAGTGAATTAAACTATTAGAAACACTGAGTTTCTTTGCCACGTCAGCCACCCGAGTACCCGCGAAACCGCGCTCGATTACGACATCGCAGGTAGCCTCAAGAATCTCGATGCGACGCTTCTCAACAGTTTCTTTTTTCACTACCTGCGCACGATACTCACACTTGAGTCGTCTAGCCACATCGCTCATCAAGGCGTCTGTGAATGGTGGATTATGAGAGTTACACACAAGGGTTATTTGATCTCGACTCAGGTTGCATTCGTAGCCCTTTACACGATCATCGTCACGGGGTCATTGGTCCGCCTGACGGGGTCTGGCCTGGGGTGCGCCGATTGGCCACAATGTAGCGAGAGCAAATTCATCGATGTCTCGTCGGCTCACGCAGCGATAGAGCAGGTGAATCGACTATTCACCGGGGTGGTCGCGGCGGCGGTGATTTTGTGTGTTTTGATGTCACTGAAACTCGTACCTCGAAGACGAGATCTGATCGCTATGTCGATCGTGCTCGTCGTCGGGGTCTTGGCGCAAGTGGTCATTGGTGCAATCGTCGTTTTGACCGGATTGAATCCGTATTCGAATATCGCACATTTCATTGTTTCGATTTTCTTAATGAGCGTCGCATACATGTTGGTGCAACATGCAAAAATTTTCAGACTGACAGACGCTGTGGTGCCGCGAGGTGAGCCAATCCTGAAAAATCAGCGAATCGCGATACTCGTGAAAATCTTGTTGTTGACAACGGGTACCGCGGTTGTTACGGGGACATTCGTGACTGGCTCTGGACCCCATGCTGGTGACGAGAATGCGGTGCGACTTGGCTTCGCGATGACCACAATTGTCCGCACGCACAGCATGTTTGTTTGGCTGACTGTGGCGACGACATTGGCTTTGGTCTTTTTTGTGAGAAAAAATACCGACGCCCGCGTTCTTTTGAGCAAGTCTCTACGGCGTTTCTCGGTGTTTCTGGTTTTTCAAGGCGCAATTGGATATCTACAGTATTTTCTCGGGGTTCCGGTTTGGCTGGTTGCAGTGCATGTCGCCACATCGGTTGCAGTATGGCTGTGCGCAGTTGATGTTTATTGGAATTCGAGACTTTCAGCCTCACCGAATAATGTGCTTGACTAATAGACAAGATGTTGGGCAACAAGCAGTCGCAAAAATTGTTTGCTCTGAAATTCAGCCTGTTTTTGTTTTGCGGCGTTGGCTTGTTCGCCGGTTATGCGGGTTCGTCGGTTAGTGCCGCGACCGACGATTATTCGATTATAGCAAGCGTTCAGAATCAGACATTGATAAACGGAACGACAAATCGAGTTCCAGTGGCTGGTGTATCGGTGACCGTGACTAAGGCCGACGGCACCATCGTCGGTTCGGGGATCACCGATGACAACGGCTCGTGCACAATCGCCGTGCCAAGTCGAGATGCTTATTCAATTTCAATCGATGAGTCGACACTTCCAGATGGTTTGGTTTTGATCGATGCTGAAAAGGCTCAGGTGTCGATTCCAAAAGATCTTTTCACCACGAATACAAAACGAGTCACTTTCTTTACGGGTGAAGGTGCAGCTGCTGGGGCCTCGGAGATCGAGCGAATTTTGCAACGACTGGCCGATGGCGTTCGACTTGGAATCATCATTGCGATGTGTTCTGTTGGCTTGTCGCTTGTCTTCGGTACGACTGGCTTGACAAATTTCGCACACGGTGAAATGGTCACTTTTGGTGGGCTAGTGGCGTTTTATTTCAACGTAATTCTTGAAATACCCATTTTGATTTCTGGCCCGGTAGTGATCGCCTTAGGGGGTCTATTCGGTTTGTTTTTTAATTGGGGTATTTTTGCACGTTTGACGAAGCGCGGCATCGGTTTGATCTCGCAACTTGTCGTAACCGTTGGGTTATCAATTATGTTGCGCAACATCTTCTTGTTCCAATTTGGTGGACGAACTAAACAACTCTCTAGCTATTCGAAACAGGTCAATATCGAAATCGGTCCTATCGGCATAACTCCCCGAGATCTGACCACGGCAATACTGGGCGTGATTATCTTGGTGAGTGTTGCGCTGTTTCTACAGCGATCTCGGCTGGGGAAGGCGATTCGAGCCGTTAGCGACAATGTGCAGCTTGCTTCAGCAACCGGTATCGACACGCGAAAGGTCATCAAGGTCGTTTGGTTTGCTGGCGGTGCTCTTGCGGCCACGGGCGGAATTTTCAGGGGGCTCGACGAGCAAGTCAGCTTCTCGATGGGTTCAGATCTTTTGTTCCTGATGTTTGCCGGGATTACTTTGGGTGGACTGGGTTCGGCGTTTGGTGCACTCATCGGTGGTTTTTTCATCGGAATCTTCGTCGAGATGTCGTCGCTGTTTGTGCCGAGTGAGTTGAAAGTAGCGCCCGCATTGTTTATCTTGATCGTCGTTTTGATTGTTCGGCCACAGGGAATTTTGGGCAAGAGTCAGAGAGTCGGCTGAGATGGACTGGAACCAGATTTTTCAAAACACTGTCCGAGCCGCAGTCGGTGTTGACACGATTTATTTTGCAATCGCCGCATTGGGGTTAAATATTCAATTCGGCTACACCGGTCTGGTCAATTTCGGGCAAGCCGCCTTTATGGCCTGCGGTTCGTATGGTCTCGGCATGACCGCCCAGTATTTCGGTATTGGTCTGTGGTGGGGAATACCACTAGGCATCATTTTCGTGATTATTTTGGCGCTGATAGTGGGTATTCCAACCCTGCGTCTGCGAGCAGATTATTTGGCGATAGTAACGATTGCGACGGCTGAAATAGTCCGACTTTTCGTGCGGTCAGTGAAGTTCAACAAGATCTTCGGCGGCACTGAAGGTATCAGCAACTTCAGTCGAGATTATCGAGAGTTGAATCCGTTCGAGCCAGGGGCCACTTACGGTTTTGAGCCGTTCACGTTTAGTGGTTACACGCTGATCACCGTCTTGGTGGGCTGGACGCTTGTCGCAATCTTCGCTTTGTTGGTTTGGCAGTTGATGCGCAGTCCATGGGGTCGGGTGATCAAAGGCATTCGTGAAGACGAAGATGCAGTTCGAAGTCTCGGCAAAAATGTGTATGCGTACAAAATGCAATCGCTGATCATCGGCGGCATAGTCGGCATGTTCGCAGGTATGGTTCTGGCTCTTGACCGCGGTTCGGTGCAGCCTGACAACTACAGCCGTGATGTTACTTTCTATGTACTGACAGCACTGGTGCTCGGTGGTCTGGCAAAAGTTTCCGGATCAATCGTCGGCTCCATGTTGTTTTGGGTGTTGTTCGTCTTTTGTGACAATTTTTTACGTGAGGTGACTCGCAGTGGGCCGTTACGGATCGGCGATTTCACGGTGATCCAGAGCACCCAAGTTGGCGCGGTCAACTATATGTTGGTCGGCATCGGCCTGATGCTGCTGATGACGTACCGACCACAAGGACTGTTCGGAAATCGCAAAGAGATGGCACTCGATGGTCGTTGATCGAATTTACGGCGCAATCGCGAAGGCCGCCAGAGATGGACTTGGAACCGTCGAGGCCGTACCTGGCGTAAAAAAGACGGATCCGATTTTGACCGTAGATGGCGTTCGTCGACATTTCGGTGGCATCGTCGCCGTAGATGTCAAACATCTCGAAGTACAACGGGGTTCGATAACAGCCTTGATCGGGCCAAATGGTGCAGGCAAGACGACTCTGTTTAATCTGTTGTCTGGTTTCGACACGCCGGATGTGGGCGAGTGGCGCTTCGACGGTCACAACATGAGTCGCGTGGTCGCACACAAAACCGCGAGTATGGGCATGGTCCGCACTTTCCAATTGACAAAGAGTTTGACCAAGATGTCGGTGATCGAGAACATGAAACTTGGTGCAATGCACCAGAGTGGCGAAAAGTGGTGGAATGGATTATTGCCATTCACCTGGCGAGCCCAAGAGAAAAAGATTGAAGAGCGGGCCGATGCCCTGTTGACGCGATTCAAAATGGACCATATGCGTGATGAATATGCAGGCACACTTTCTGGTGGCCAGCGAAAGTTACTTGAGATGGCTCGGGCTTTAATGACCCAGCCGCGACTTGTAATGCTTGATGAGCCGATGGCGGGTGTCAACCCGGCACTCAAACAAAGTTTGAACGAACACATTCGAGCCTTGCGCGACGACGGTACGACTGTGCTTTTCGTGGAACATGACATGGATATGGTCAACGACGTCGCCGACTGGGTGGTTGTAATGGCGGAAGGCATGTTGATTGCCGAAGGTACGCCCGAACAGATCGGAAGCAATCCGCAAGTTATCGAGGCATACTTGGGTACTCGCCAGGGTCAATCGCTGTTAGAAGAACAATCATGAGCGACATCGTGCTCAATGTGCAAGAACTAGTAGCTGGCTATATTTCTGAAGTCAACATTCTTAACGGTTGCAACATCACGGTGTCACAAGGCGAGTTCGTCGGCATTATTGGGCCCAATGGTGCAGGCAAGTCCACAGTTTTAAAGGCGATTCTTGGAGAGTGCTCAGTGCGCAGTGGGTCGGTGATGCTCGACCAAATAGACATAGCTGGTCGTCGCTCGCACGAACTTGTCGAACGTGGAGTTGGCTATGTGCCACAGAATCGCAACGTGTTTCCGAGCCTGACAGTCATCGAGAACTTGGAGATGGGTTGCTTTCTAAAACCGAGCAACTTCAAATCACGATTTGAATACGTAACCAAATTGTTTCCTCGGCTACTTGAGCGGGCATCAGTTAAGGCCGGATCACTTTCGGGCGGAGAGCGACAAATGGTGGCGATGGGTCGGGCATTAATGATGGAACCAAAATTGCTTCTGTTGGACGAACCATCTGCTGGCCTGTCACCGGTATTGCAAGACGAAGTGTTTATTCAATGCAAAAAAATCAATGCTGAAGGAATCGCCATTTTGATGGTCGAGCAAAACGCACGTCGTTGCTTGCAGGTTGCAGATCGTGCCTACGTTCTTGACCAAGGTAAGAATGCTTACACCGGATCTGGTCGCGAATTGCTTGCCGACCCGAACGTGATCAAACTCTATTTAGGTACTCTTGCCAAGGCGACCGGGGGATAAAGAAAAGGCCCTGGACGAATGTCCAGGGCCCTAACTTTTAACGAATTCGAATTATTGGTTACTTACCAGCGTCAAAGTTCTCGCCGAGTGCGTTACCAATGTTTCCGTCAACGCCATAGACCTTCTTCTTTGTTGGTCCTACACCGTTCTCCACCATTGTGCGGAGAATTCGTGAACCTTCGTCGAATGTGATCAAGACGATTGCGTCTGGGTTTGCAGCTACGACTTCGCCGACTTCAGCATCAAATGTTGTTGCCTTCGGATCGTAGATCTTCTTACCCTTGACTTCAATGCCTGCTGCTGTGAGCACTTCTTCGACAACATTGGCAAGACCGGTGCCGTAAGCATCGTCAAGAGCCATGATGTAGACCGATTGGTTGCCGTCAGCGACGATAATTTCTGCAAGAACTGCACCCTGGAGGTCATCCGGTGGTGCGTTGCGGAAGAAGAGACCGTTGTCTGCGTAGCTAGTCAACTTTGGCGATGTGTTCGCTGGGCTGAACTGGACGACGCCTGCTGCAGTGATCTTGTCGATTACTGTGAGCGAAACGCCAGATGATGCTGCACCGATGATGGCGTCAACACCTTCTTTGAGCAAACGATCTACTGTCACGCTGGCTGTGTCAGTTGAAGTGTCACCAGAGTCACCGGCGCTGTACTCAACTGGCTTGCCAAGAACGCCACCATTGTCATTGAGTACTTGAATTGCGTACTCAACACCGGCGATCATTGGAGCACCAAGGAATGCAAGGTTGCCAGTTTCTGGAAGCAAGCCACCAATTTTAAGAACGCCGTTGCCCTTGCGGGAAACGCCAGTCTTTGAAAGTGGCAATACTGCTGATTCTGGAGCATTTGCAAGTTGGTAAGTGGTCAACGCGTTATCAAGACGGTTGCCTGCACCAAATTGAAGGATGCCGTACGAAGCCTCAAGTGGCTCGCCGTTTCCGTTCATTGTGTTTGGTCCCGAGAAACCATCAAAGTCAACGTCACTCTTGGCCTTGACACCTGCGATGCAGTCTGCCCAGGTTGCTGGTGAGCACTTTGCGCCTTCTTTTGAAACAGCAACAATCTGGTCAGCAAGTGCGCTGCCGTCTGTGCCTGCTGCTTCTGCCGCAAGAGCAATCAACAAAACTGCGTCAAATGACTCAGCTGTGTAGTTGAAGTCAGTGAGGGCCTCGTTGCCTTTGCCCGTCCAGAATGCGTTAACTGCATCCTTGAACTCTGAAGTGAGCTCCACGAGTGGAGTGGTTCCCTTCATTCCCGACAGTTCACTGCCAGTTTCGTCGACAACTGGTGCTGTCGTCTCGGCAGTAGTTTCTGCTGTCGTTTCTTCTGTTGCCGCCTCGTCATCGCTGCCGCAAGCACCAGCCAAAAGGCTGAGACCAACAACAAGCGCGCCGAAACGACGTACTGTGTGTTTCTTCATTTATTTTCTCCCCCTAGGAGTAGGGCGACATTTTGTCACCCATGGGTTTGGACTTGTAAGCCTACGGACGGGTTTGCCGTAATCAACACCGTGATATTGACAGTCGACTAATTTAAAGGCGATTTGCAGCCTTCTCGAGCCGCTCGTTAATCGCCAATCCGACACCCGTCCATGGCGGTCTGACTGCAATCACTACTTCTATTTTGCGCTTATCAGCATCTCGAAGCCGAGCATAAAGACTGTGGGCGTAAAGCGCTAGATCGTCCCCGAAGTCGAGAATTTCAGAGGTCGTGCCAAGTTGACTTAGTTCAGATCGACGAGTTTCTGCTTGATCGCGATCATTGAAAAGTTCGATCTCGCACTCGGGTGCGTAGTGCTTGTCGAGCATCCCTGACGCACGAGACTCGCCGGTTGCCGAGACGACTGTGACTTGACACTCTGTTTGAATTTGCTCGACCGTGATTGCGCCTGCCCGCAGCAATTGTGGCGGAGTCGTCGTGCAGTCGATAATCGTCGACTCGAGACCGATCGCGCATGCACCACCGTCCAAAATGATTTTGACCTCATCTCCGAGATCTGCCGCGACATGTTGTGCGGTCGTCGGACTGACTTTGCCGAATCGATTAGCCGAAGGTGCGACGATTGCGTCGTCGAGTCGCCTGAGAAGTTCGGTTGTGATTTCGTGATCGGGGCAACGAATAGCAACCGTGTTTCGACCGCCAGTGATCTCGTCACATACATTTTGATTTCTTTGAACAACGATAGTTAGCGGTCCGGGCCAATATCGATCGACGAGTGCTCTTGCATTATTCGGCAAATCTTTTGTCCACTTTTCTAGGTCACTGATTTTTGCGATATGCAAAATCAACGGGTGGATTGACGGACGTCCTTTGACTGTGAAGATTTTGTTGACAGCTGTTCGGCTTGACGCCCGTGCTGCCAGACCATAAACAGTTTCTGTAGGAATCGCCACAAGTTCATCGCCACGAAGTGCCGAGACTGCGCCATCTATCGACGACGAATCAGTGCCATTCAAGATGTTCGTGTTGCTAGGGCGCACAGAAGAACTCGAGAAGTGTGTCAATAAAACCAAAGTTTTCGGTAGACGCAAAGTGATCACAGTTTTTCAAGATCACAAGTTTGCAGTCATTAAATGACTGCGCGAGACGATCTGCCGGCAACACAAAATCGCGGTCACCAACTGCAAGAATCACTTTTGCATTGATCTTTTTAAGATCTTCCTGAGTTGGTGGACTTTTTCTCGGTCGCAATAGCGCCGCACGAAGAGCCAAAGGATCATTGTTTGGACTCTTCGCGTAGTTGCCGAACTGCCGAGCCAAAATGTCATCTGGTTTTGCTGTTCCGTCAATACCACTGACGATTCGAGCCGTCTCGGTTGGATCGTGCGGCTCAATGAGACGATCACCCACACCGACGAGCATCAATCGGCGAAAATATTTTGGATTATGTATCGCAGCATCCAATAGGGCTATCGCACCAAGCGAAAAGCCGACTGCGTCGACGCTCGTCGTGCGCGCGCCAATGGCATTTCGAATCGGTGCCGAAAGATCGGCGTACTCGGCTGGATCATGTGGCTTGTCGGATGTACCGTGGCCTAAAAGGTCTACGCCGATGACGGTTGTACCCGCATCATTAACTAGTTGCTCCACACCCGACCTTTGCCATGTGTCTTGATGTGAGCCACCCCAGCCGTGAACCATCAGCAAAGGGGGATTCGCACCATTCATATCCACAGGGCGTAGCCTATGGAGGCTTCAAAAAAGCCCCACTCGGAGGACTACTGATGCGATTTTTGAACGACTCGCCTGCGTTCGACCTTACCTATAGCGATGTGTTCATGGTTCCGAGCTTGTCTGGGGTCAGTTCGCGATTGAAAGTTGACTTGTCGACACCCGACAAGATCGGCACGACCATCCCGTTGGTGGTTTCGAACATGACCGCAATTGCCGGTCGCCGAATGGCAGAGACCGTGGCTCGTCGTGGCGGTGTCGTAGTTTTGCCGCAAGATATTCCCCTTGATGTCGTTGAGACCGTCGTGCAGTTCGTCAAGTCGCGCCACACCGTGATTGACACACCGATCACGATGAAAGTCGACGGCACAGTTGGCGAAGCGCTGAGTTTGATTTATAAGCGAAGTCATGGGGCGGTGATCGTTGTTGACGACAACGACCGTCCAGCCGGTATTTTCACCGAACATGATGCAGTCGGATTCGATCGATTCACCCAAATTCGCAATGTCATGAGCAGTGAAATGGTGACATTGCACGAGTCTTTGTCACCTCAAGAGATGTTTGAAAAACTTACCGATGCACGTTTGACCGTTGCCCCAGTGATCGACACAGATTCACGACTAGTTGGAGTCATCACAAGAAACGGTGCACTGCGCAGCACGATCTATCGGCCCGCCATAGATAAGAGCGGCAAGCTTTTAATCTCTGCTGCAGTCGGTGTCAATGCAGATCCCGCCGAGAGGGCGAAAAAACTCAAGCAAATGGGTGTGGATGTAATTGTCGTAGACACGGCGCATGGTCATCAGGTCAGAATGCTCAAGGTCGTCACCGAGGTACGCAAAGCGGTTGGCAATCTGAAACTGGTCGCAGGCAATGTCGTTACTGTTGAAGGCACTCGCGACCTAATTGAAGCCGGTGCCGACATTGTGAAAGTTGGTGTGGGCCCGGGCGCGATGTGCACGACGCGAATGATGACAGGTGTCGGTAGACCACAATTTTCGGCGGTTCTAGAATGTGCGCAAGTTGCAACCAGTTTGGGTAAACATGTTTGGGCTGACGGAGGAGTGCGGTATCCACGTGATGTGGCGCTGGGTCTTGCGGCTGGCGCGGCAAATGTCATGTTCGGTTCGCTGTTGGCCGGCACCTATGAGTCGGCGGCAGATACCTTGCGCGACACCAACGGTCGCCTGTACAAAGAAAGTTTCGGCATGGCTTCGAATCGTGCAGTCCGAAATCGAACACGAACTGAAAGCGCATTCGAACGTGCCCGCAAAGAACTTTTCGAAGAAGGTATCAGTTCTTCACGGATGTACCTTGATGTGCAACGCCCGAGCGTAGAGGACATCATCGACCAAATTATTTCAGGTGTCAGATCATCGTGCACCTATGCAGGCGCATCCAACATCGACGAGTTCCACGACCGTGCCGTGATCGGCGTGCAGAGTGCATCTGGCTACGATGAAGGTCGCGCGCAAGATACGAGTTGGTAATTGATGCGGCGAGAAGCTTTTCGGGAATGATCATTGTCGCAATCGACGGTCCGGCTGGGGCGGGAAAGTCGACCATCGCCAAGGCGTTGGCCGCGAAATTAGATTTGCGTTACCTGGACACTGGTGCGATGTATCGAGCAGTCACATTTGCTGCGCTAACTCGAAACGTTCAACTTCACGATGAGTCTGCGGTGGCCGAAATCGCACGAAGATCCGTGCTGCTGATTGACGACGAATCAATAGTGATAGACGGCGTTGATGCGACGGCGGCGATTCGTGGCCCCGAAGTAACCCGCAGTGTGAGTGTTGTTGCCACGAATTCTCTCGTGCGCCTAGAATTGCGCAACCGTCAGCGACAGTGGGTAAGTGATCACGGTGGTGGCGTGGTCGAGGGTCGCGACATCGGTTCGGTCGTGTTTCCAGATGCAACTTTGAAGGTTTATTTGACAGCGTCGCCATTTGTGAGAGCACGTCGTCGTGTCGCGCAGTCGGGAGGCGATGTTCAACAGATTGCAGCCGAGATAGCCGAACGTGACCAGCGCGACTCTTCGCGCTCGGATAGCCCGTTGATGAAGACGAGTGATTCGGTAACTGTCGACACGAGTGATCGGGCGATCGAAGATGTGGTTGAACAACTAAAGCAGTTGATTGCGAGCAAGAGCACCAATGGAGAATTCGTGGCATGACCAAAGTACAAACCTTTTTGGTCGGACAAGGAGTTTTCGGCAAGGTCTTTTATCAAATCATCCGATCCTTAATATTGTTTTTCTGTTTGATTTATTTTCGGCTCCGTATTTATGGTCGGGAAAACATTCCAAAATCAGGGGCTTTTATTTTGGCGCCGATCCATCGATCCAACGTCGATACGCCGATCGTCAGCGCGATCACACATCGCCGTCTGCGATTCATGGGAAAAGACTCTTTGTGGAAGATACGACCGATCGCCACGGTGTTGTCAGCTCTTGGCGGGTTTCCGGTCAGCCGTGGCACCGTTGACCTCGAAGCATTAAAGCGGTGTCTCGCCGTTTTGGCTCTCGGCGAAGTTCTTGTGATGTTTCCCGAAGGAACTCGGCAGTCGGGTCCAAAGATACATCCGTTATTCGATGGTGCTGCCTATCTGGCGTTAAAAGCTGACGTACCGATCGTGCCGGTTGGTTTTGGCGGCACCGAGGGCGTAATGCCGAAAGGTTCAAAAAAAGTCCTTCCGCGCAAATGCTCAGTTGTGATCGGAGCCCCGATTTTTCCACCCAAGGCCGAAACGGGTCGTCTACCGCGTACCGCAACCACAGACCTGACGGCTCAACTGAGCGCAGCATTGCAAATAGTTTTCGACCAAGCAAAAGAAAAGATCGGTCAAGCTATTTGAAGTAGGCCTTTAGTGCAAGTTGCAGCGAGACGAGATCATCAACGCCGCAAACTTCTCGGGCTGAGTGCATCGAGAGTTGCGGGATGCCTACATCTACGGTGTCGATCCCCAGTCGCGTTGCTGTGATTGGTCCGATTGTCGTACCGCACGGCATATTATTTCGCGAAACGAAAACCTGATGCTTAACTTTGGCCTTCTTGCAAGCCTGAACAAACAGCGCGGCGGATTGTGCGGACGTTGCATAGCGCTGGTTTGAATTCATTTTTAGTGCAGGACCCTGATTGATGATCGGCGCGTTGGCTAGGTCATGACGCTCGGGATAATTGTGGTGAACCGCGTGAGCATTGTCGGCAGAGATGCAACTCGACTTCTTGAGCGTTTCGAGGAAGCCAACACGAGAAATTTCAAGACTCGAGGCAATCTGCTCCAAGGAATGTTCTAGAAGCGGACCCGCGGCGCCAGTCGCACTTGCTGAGCCGACCTCTTCGTGATCGAATAGTGCAACGACCTGGGTTGCGGGTCCGGCGTTTGACTCAAGCAACGCTGACATTGCCGCCCAGCAAGAAGCTTGGTTGTCCAGTCGGCCACTTGCGAGTAGTGAACTGTCGGCACCGATAAGTGACGCCCCGTTTGTGTCGAACAGTTGTGCTTCGATTTGAACTATTTCGCGAATCGGGGTTCTCGCACAAGATGCAACCCATTCGCTGAGCTTCGGGGCGTCTTGGCTAGTCGACCAGGCCGGGGTGAGATGTAGTTGTTTGTCGAGAATCAAACCTCTGTCGTTGACTTCTCGATCGAGATGAATAGCCAGCTGCGAGATGCGCGCGACCGGAACGACTGAATTGAACAACTTGACTTTGCCAGACCTAGTCACAACGTGACCGGCGATGCCCAGGTCACGGTCTAACCAACTATTCAAGAGTGGGCCTCCGTAGATTTCAACAAGAAGTGTGTTGAATCCAAATTTGCGCTCGTCGGCGTTGGGCTTGATTCGTAAACATGGCGAGTCGGTGTGAGCCCCGACGATTCGAAAACCGTTTTCAGCCGTCTTTGAGCCGCTTCGCCAAGCGACAATCGAGCCAGCCACAGAAATGAAACCGGCATTTGTCGCCGAAATGGCATCATTTGAAAAGTCCGCAAAGTTCGCCTCGTTCAACTGACGGACAAAATGTGCTACCAAGTGTCGTGGAGTTGGTGACGCGTCTAGCTGCGCAAAGATCTCTGTTACGTGACGGTTTTTCACTCGGTAACCGTTTTCAGAGAGATCTCTTGTCCAAAAAAAGTGCATGATGCATTGGCCAGTTCAGCTT
>SYNW01000099.1 GCA_005805045.1 Actinomycetota bacterium | reverse complement strand
GCACTCGTCCTCGTGATCATCAATACATGAACATTCTTAGAAAAGGGAGATAATTAATTATGAACATGCTGCAGGAGAACAACTGGTTGCTGAGCGTCGGCACATTCCTGCCAATGCTCGGTGTCGTCGTGCTGATGCTGATGCCAAAGGCTCAAGACCAAGCCATAAAAAATGTTGCGCTAGTCACCTCAATTGCGACTCTCGCCGTGGGTATATACACAGCACTTAAATTTGACTTTGATCAGGCCGAAAAATTGCAGTTTGTCGCCGACGCCCAATGGATTTCGGTGATCAAGAGTTCGTATTTGATCGGCGTGGATGGCATCAGCCTTCCGCTTTATTTGTTGAGCATGGTCATCACTTTGCTGGTCGTGATTTATTCGCTTGATCATGTGCCGAGCCCCGGCAAACCCAAGGCGTTTTTCGCGTTGTTGCTCGTATTGCAGACCGGCATGGCCGGGACATTCATCTCTCAAGACTTGATCTTGTTCTTCGTTTTCTTCGAACTCGTGCTGTTGCCGATGTTCTTCTTGATCGGAGTGTGGGGTGGCGAGCAGCGTCAATACGCATCGATCAAATTCTTCCTATACACAATGTTTGGTTCAGCATTGATGTTGGTTGCTTTCTTGGCATTGTTCTTCAAGACTGGTGCCGAGAGTTTCAGCATTCCGTATCTGATCGAAAATGGCGGGAGCATCGCCAAAAATGTTCAGGTCTGGATCTTCGCCGGAATGTTCGTCGGTTTCGCCGTGAAAGTGCCGATGTTTCCATTCCACACTTGGTTGCCAGACGCACACACGCAAGCGCCAACTCAAGGCTCGGTAATTTTGGCGGCGATTTTGCTCAAACTCGGCACCTATGGCTTCGTTCGAATCGCAATACCGGTCTTGCCAGATGCCGCACGGGAGTGGGCACCGTACATCGGTGGTCTCGCCGTGGTCGGCATTATTTACGGCGCACTCGGTTGTCTCGCGCAAACCGACATGAAGCGCTTGATCGCTTTTTCGTCGGTTGCCCACATGGGTTTTGTGATGCTCGGCATCTCAACTCTCACAAGTTTTGGCGTCAACGCCGCGATGTTCGGCATGGTTGCACACGGTTTGATCACCGGCATGTTGTTCTTCATCGCCGGCAGCGTCAAAGAGCGTTATCACACGCTGGAAATTTCAAAACTTGGTGGCATGCTCACGACGATGCCACGTCTGGGTTGGATCTTTGGTTTTTGTGCGATGGCTTCGCTCGGTTTGCCGGGCTTGGCAGGTTTCTGGGGCGAGTTTCCGGCAATTCTTTCGGCGTACAACCCGGCTGAAGGCCTTAATCAAACTGTGTTCAGAGCGTTCATGGTTATTGCCGCGCTCGGTACGGTGCTGGCCGCCGGGTATTTGTTGTGGATGTTTCAACGCATCGCTTTTGGTGCGGCGAAAGATAGCTCAAGTCACGGGCACTCAAGCAACGACGAAATGCATGATGTAACAACCTTCGAGTGGATCGCTTGGACACCATTGTTGCTCGGCATTCTTGTGCTCGGTATCTTGCCGAACTTGTTGTTCAGCGTGCTTGACCCCGCAGTGCAAGCAACATTGAGCGCCTTCGGGGGATAAGTTGCAGCACCTGAACATCCTCGCTGCGCAATGGGTTGCACCGTCGATCGATTATTTCGGTCTCGCCCCAGAACTGGTGCTGGCTGGCGGTTTGTGCGTCGTGTTGCTTGTTGATTTGTTTATTGATGAACGCAAAAAATGGCTGCTCTCGGTTATTTCATCGTTCACTTTGCTTGCGGCAATGGTGCCCGTGCTGATGCTGGGATTATCCGAAACTTCAGTGCGATCAATGTTTGACGGTCGATATGTCGTCGACAACTTTAGCCTCGTGATCAAGGCTTTGTTCTTGTTGGCTGGCTACGTAGTCGTCTTGCTGTCAAGTTCGCATATCGAGCAGGGCGAATATTGGCGCGGTGAGTATTGGTTTTTGTTGCTTTCGAGTTTGCTCGGCATGTTGATGATGGCGTCGTCACGCGACCTTGTGAGTATCTTCGTGGCACTCGAGTTCTTGTCGATACCGGCATACATGTTGGCAGCGTGGCGCAAACGCGACCCGAAAAGCAACGAGGCTGGCGTCAAATATTTCATGCTCGGTGTTTTCGCCTCTGCGGTGATGCTTTACGGCATGTCGTTGATGTACGGCGTTGCAAACTCGACCCTGTTGAGCGACATCGGCGCCAATGTCACCGCGACGGGCGAGTTCTCGGCGGTTCATGCATTGGCAGTTGTGTTTGTCATCGTTGGTTTCGCGTTCAAAGTTTCGGCCGTTCCGTTTCACACATGGGCACCAGACACCTACGAAGGCGCGCCAACACCAGTCACGGCGTTTTTATCAGTCGCTTCAAAAGCAGCCGGCTTTGTTGCGCTGGTTGTTCTGCTGTACACGGCGTTTCCACTTGCACAAGACATTTGGCAGCCGCTGATCTGGGTGCTCTCAGCACTAACAATGACAGTGGGCAATGTGTTGGCGCTCAAGCAACACAACATCGTGCGGATGATCGCTTATTCGTCGATCAGTCAAGGCGGTTTCGTGTTGATGCCACTCGCCGTGGCGGGCCTATCGGGTTCTGGCACGACAGCGCTGCGCGCAGTCGTGTTGTACATGATCGTTTATGCCGCGACCAACCTCGGAGTGTTTGCAATCATTCTTGCGGTCTCAAACAAAACTCGCAGCGGCGAGATTTCTAGTTATGGCGGCCTCTTTTCGTATGCCCCGACGCTTGGAGTATTGATGACTATCTTCTTGGCGTCCTTGGCCGGCATCCCACCACTTGGTGGATGGATCGCCAAGTTTGTTGCTTTCCAATCGTTGATTCAGTCGCAGTCAAATTGGGGTTACGCGTTGGCGCTTGTCGGCGCGGTCAACTCGGTGATTGCTTTTGGCTACTACGGCAATGTGATGCGCGAAATTTGGATGCGACCAGTGCCCGATGGCGACGTCACCACTATTTCTGTACCAGGCAGTTTGCGTTTGGGGTTCGCGATTACCGCAGGAGCAACTCTGTTGTTCGGCATTCTTCCCGGCGTCGGTTTGCATTTCGCTGATTTGGCTGAAATCGCCGGTGCAATCACTAGATAAACAAATATCTGCCGCCATCGCAGCGGCCGGTGGTGCAATCTCGTTCGAAAAGTTCATGGCGTTGGCTTTGTATTCGCCAGATGGTTTTTACTCGACCGTCGGTCAGGCAGGGCGACGCGGCGACTTCATCACCTCACCCGAAGTTGGACCGTTGTTCGGTGCCGTGGTTGCCCGGGCGATTGATGCACAATGGCAAAAACTTGGTCACCCAGAAAAATTTTTGGTAGTTGAAGCGGGTGCCGGACCAGGAACTTTGGCTCGAAGCATTGTCAGTGCCGAACTCGGTTGTCGAGATGCGCTGTCGTATGTTGCGGTCGAAGTTTCAGCAGTGCAGCGCTCGCAGCATTCGTCGGATGTGATCTCGCAAGAAACTATGCCCGGTGAGCCGATCGTTGGCGTGATCATTGCCAACGAGTTGTTGGATAATTTGCCGTTTCGGTTGTTTGTATTTGATGGCTCTTGGCAAGAAGCATTCGTCGCCGAGCAGAACGAAACTTTCGTCGAGGTTTTGCGGCGAGTCGGGGATATTCCTGCGTGGTTACCGCAAACTGCCCAGCATGGTGCGCGAGTATCCATTCAGAATCGTGCGTCGCAATGGTTGGAGAGTTCGTTGAATTTATTGCAACGGGGTTCGGTGCTGGTGTTCGACTATTGCCTGACTTCTGCAGATGCGATCAACCGACCTTGGCGCGAGTGGCTGCGCACCTATCGACAGCACGAAGTTGGCGAACATTATCTACGTCGGCCCGGCTCGCAAGACATCACCAGCCATGTGATGGTCGACCAACTTCAATTGGTTCGTCAGCCAGATCAAATTTCATCGCAATCAGATTGGCTGGTTCGCAACGGCATCAACGAATTAGTAGAACAAGGTAAGAATTATTGGCAGACAAATGCAGCCAAGCCCGACGTCAAAGCCATGAAAATGCGCAGTCGAGTCAGCGAATCTGAGGCGCTGTGTGACCCCGCTGGACTCGGAAATTTCAAAGTACTCGAGTGGCGAAAATAAGCAAATCCAAGACGTCTCACCAGTTGTTTTATTGTGTGACCGGCTTTTCGGGTCGGCTCGTTAGCCAAGCGCCAAAGATAACGATCAGCATTCCCAGAATCGAGAGCAGCATGATCTTCTCGTCATTAAAAGCAACACCGAGCAAAGTGCCAACGATTGGCGTGAAGTAAGTCGGAATCATCGCTCGAATTGTTCCGGTGCGCTTCAACAGCATGCCGAACAGCAAAAATGCGATACCCGAGCCGAGGGCTCCGAGAATAACAGTTGATCCGAGCAGGCTCAGCGTGAAAGTTGTCGAGCGCAACGCGACAAGACCGATCGGTGCAGAAATCAGTGTTGAGATGGCGACAACGTGCAACATCAGCGAAGCAGGTGAGTAAATCACCTGTAGTGGCCGTGCAATATTCAGACCGATGGCGTAGCAGAGAAGTGCGACTACCAGATAGGTGATGCCTTTTAGGTCGGCAGAACTTCCGTCGCTGATTGAGGTCACGGCAATCAAAACGATGCCGATGAAGCCAACAACCACCGCGATGCCGCGTTGAATCGACGGGGCTTTGCGCACCCAGATTGCCGTGATCACTGCGACGACAATTGGCAACGATCCATTCATCATTCCGGCGATGCTGCTCGCCACGGTTCTTTCGGCGAGCGGAAATAAAAAAAATGGCATTGCCATCCATATCAAACCCAAAATAAAAAGTCGCGCGTGATGCTCGCGGGCAATTTTCTCTCGAGAGCCAGGCACAAAAAATAGCGCGACCATCCCAAAAAAAGATCGACCAAAAGGCACGAAACTAGTTGGTGCATCACGGATGATTATGTCAATCAACAAAAACGACGAACCCCAGGTCAACGCCATGCCGAGGGCCAGTAGCCACTCAAATAAACCAAACTGTAAGTTGGTGTCGGTGCTGGTCGCGCTGGCGACACCTGATGGATTTGACGAATGTGAGTTTTCCATTGAGATTTACTATTCTCGCCGATGGGCCTTTAAATTGGTGGTTCTAAAGTGAGGGACAGATGGTAGACGAAGTTCACGCGATTGACGCACTGTCATACGAGCGGAGAACGTTCCCACCGTCGACAGAGTTCAAAGCCAACGCCATCGTCTCGGACCAGAGTTTGTATCTCGAAGGCGAACGTGACTTTGAGGCATATTGGGCACGGCACGCGCGCGAGTTGATCTCATGGGCACAACCGTTCACAAAGACGCTCGAATGGGATCTTCCCTACGCCGAGTGGTTCAGTGACGGCACACTCAACGTTTCGTATAACTGTCTTGACCGCCAAGTTCTTGCCGGCCGTGGTGACAAAATTGCTTTCTATTGGGAGGGCGAACCAGGCGACTCACGCGCCATTACATACGCGCAATTACTAGACGAAGTTCAGCGTTTCGCAAACGTCTTAAAAAATCTCGGCATCAAAAAGGGTGACCGGGTAAATATTTATTTGCCAATGATCCCCGAGGCGGCAGTGGCGATGTTGGCTTGCGCACGGATTGGGGCGGCACACAGCGTCGTATTTGGTGGATTCTCGTCGCAGTCTTTGTCAGATCGGATCAATGATGCCGAGGCCAAACTTTTGATTACGGCAGATGGTGGCTGGCGTCGCGGCGAGGTTTTTCCGCTCAAATCCCAGGCCGACGAGGCGTTGAAGTCGACGACGACGATCGAGCACGTCGTTGTCGTAAAGCGTGGCAACAACAAAATCTCAATGACGCCGGGGCGGGATGTTTGGTATCACGAAGTAATGGCCGAGGCCGAGGCCGTTTGCGATGCTGAACCAATGGAAGCAGAGCATTTGTTGTTTTTGCTGTACACATCTGGCACAACGGGCAAACCCAAGGGCATCATGCATACGACCGCCGGTTATCTGACTCACGTCACCACGACTTTCAAATATGCATTTGACCACAAGCCGGATACCGATATTTTTTGGTGCACAGCCGACGTGGGTTGGGTGACTGGGCACAGTTACATCGTTTATGGGCCGTTGGCTAATGGCGCAACACAAATTATGTACGAGGGCGTGCCGAACTTCCCCGCCAATGATCGAATTTGGCAAATAATCGAAAAATATAAGGCGACAATTTTCTATACGGCGCCGACGGCGATTCGAACCTACATGAAGTGGGGTGCTCAAGAACTGGCGAAACATGATTTGAGTTCGTTGCGTTTGATCGGCACCGTGGGTGAACCGATTAATCCAGAAGCCTGGATTTGGTACAACGAAAATGTTGGTGGCTCGCGATGCCCGATAATCGACACCTGGTGGCAAACCGAAACCGGTGGAATGATGATCACTCCGTTGCCTGGGGTCACGGTTACGAAACCAGGCTCGGCGACATTTCCGTTGCCAGGTATTGGTGCCGAACTTGTGGACGAGCAAGGCAATCAAGTTTTGTCGGGTGGTGGCTATCTAACTCTCACCACGCCATGGCCAGGTATGTTGCGAGGTATTTGGGGGGATCAAAAGCGCTATCGCGAAACTTATTGGAGCAGATTTCCTGGTCGATACTTCGCCGGTGACGGCGCAAAACTCGACAGCGACGGATATTTGTGGTTGTTGGGTCGAGTCGATGACGTGATGAACGTATCGGGGCATCGCATCTCGACCACAGAAGTTGAGTCGGCGCTGGTTTCGCACCCGAGTGTGGCCGAGGCGGCGGTTGTCGGTGCGAACGATGCAATGACTGGTCAGGCGATTATCGCCTATGTGACTTTGCGTGGCGGACATGAGGTCGACGAAAAAGTTCTACGTGAGCATGTTGCAAAAGAGATTGGTCCGATTGCCAAGCCAAAAATGATTTTTTTCACGCCCGACCTGCCCAAGACGCGAAGCGGCAAGATTATGCGTCGATTATTGCGAGACGTCGCCGAAGGTCGCAACATTGGCGACACGACGACCCTTGCCGATGCATCTGTGGTCAGCGAATTACAAAGACGGGCGAGCGAGACGCCAACAGAAGACT
>SYNW01000011.1 GCA_005805045.1 Actinomycetota bacterium | reverse complement strand
TTGTTGAGCGTTCGCCCACGCATGTAGGCAAGCGGCGCGACTTCGACGATTTGTTTCTCAATAAGTTTTTGGGCACCCTCGGCGCCGACCATGTCGTGCAGTGCGTCATAAAGTGGCCGAAGATAAGGATCTAGTTTGGCCATCAAATCACCGGGTAAAAAACCAAGCCGCTCGCCTGCCTCGACTGCGGGTCGAGTGAGAATAATTCTCTGAACAGTTTTTGTCTGCAGCGCATGCACCGCCATAGCGATGGCCAGCCAACTCTTTCCCGTGCCCGCAGGGCCAAGACCAAAAGTGATCACACTGTCACGAATCGCATCGACATATTGCTTTTGTCCCGAAGTCTTTGGCCGCACTGGCTTGCCGTGAATCGCGCGGTGGATGTCGTGCGTCAGCACCGACGTTGGTCGCTGCTGCAATCGAAGCATCTCAATGCTGCGAGCCACCACGGTCAAGTCGAGATTTTCGCCAGCCTGAAGTAGGGATGTGAGCTCTTCAAACAGGCGGCCCACCGTGTCTGTCTCATCTCTAGAGATGGAAATTTCGTTGCCGCGCACGGAGATCGTGGTATTCGGAAACTTGCTTTCAATCAGCCGTAGGTGCGAGTCTCGTTCACCGAGCAAACCTGACATTAAGTGTGAACCTGGCACAACAACCGTTACTGCGGCTACGGAAACACTCATCTGCAGGTTAAGACTAGCGGAGTACTACGCGATCTATATTTTGCGAATTATCTGCTTGATTAGAACCGTTAACCGAGTTGGTTCTTGCAGATGTTGCGAAGTCGAGCGCAAAATAGCGTTGCGTTGAGAGAGGCAACAATTCGACATCGCCGACCATCTTGGCCATTCGATAAAGCAACTCTGCTGCCCCACCTTTTGGTCCTGGCTGATGAAGATCGGGCACATCGAACACGAGCAGTGCGCCGTCACGGGCTTCTGCAGAAAGTGCCTGACGAGCCAACAACGAATTGGCGCCGTGCACATCTGCGGCTGCATCAACTACGACCCAGACGATGTAGTGAACTTGTCCTGCTTTAAACCGCTCAGGAAAATGTTTTTCGAAATATATGTCGCTCAACCAACGCGTGGCGCGAACATCGGTCGACACAAGCGTCATCGCCACCGGCAGAGAATCGCACCAAACCACCCAGACACGGTTTGAATCCCGTGCAATCTGGTCGTTGAATTCACTTTGCTCGAGCATCTCGTGGGTTACGGTGGCCTCGGCAGTCTGCTGATATGCGCACCGATAGAGATGCCACAACTTTTCCCGCAATGCCAGATCTACGACATTGGAATGACGGGTAACAAACATCGGCGACAAGTTCTTTCTCGGCACGACAGTACGCCGACCGTTGGTCCAAAACCCCGCCTAGCTCAAGTTTAGAACATCCCACCTTCGCGCCGTCGTATACCGCACAAAACATATGTAGTACCGTTTTCGTGATGTCCAAAGCCGTTTCTCGCGCGGCGTGGGTGATGATCGGCTTCGCTCTCATCGCCGCAAGCCTGCATATTTTCGGGCCAAGTGGCGAGCTCAACAACCTGATCTATCTGATCGCAGCCGTCCAGGTCATCATCGCCGTGGTGATCGGCACCGTTGTCAATAAACCTGACCGCCGAGTTTGGCCTGCATTGTTGTTGCTTGTCTCATTCTTGATTGCTGCACAAATCTTTGACAACAGAGATTCAGACTCGATCTCCACCCAAGTGATTTCAGAGGCGTTGTTTCTGACCGTGCAGTTGATTCTGGTCTGTGGTCTATTCGTGACGGTGCAAAACCGAATCGGTCGAGATGCTTTGAACGTCATCTTTGATTCACTGATTATCGGACTCGGCTCGTGGTTCTTGATCTGGGTAGTTTTTTTGAATCCTGCGCGTGCGAACTCGCAAGATGTTTTCTCGGTGACCGCTGTTCGTGGAATCACACTGGCATCGAGTGCTGTTGTCATTTTTATGTTGGCCACGCTTTTATTTGGAGACTCAGAGCGCACGCCCGCCGTGTGGTTGGCTAGCGGCGCGATTTTTTCCTCGTTGGTCGGGGACCTTTTGTATGCGACAAATCAATCCGAACGACTTCAGATAGATGAACAGATTGCAAACGCCCCCTACGTCGCGAGTTTGTTTTTGGTATCGGCGACGATTCTGCACCCGAGTGTTTCGACGCTGTCATCGGACGCGGCTGTTCGATCAAAACAACCACTCTTGGGCCGACTCGTGTTGACAACAGCCGCGCTCGTTTTGCCGGTCGTTGTTCTGGCTCTGACCACTCCGACAAATGAAACCGATCGAACAGTCAGGGCAGTTTCTATCTTCGTATTGGCATTGGCAGTGACTGCACGGGTGATATTTTCGGTTCGCGCCAGCGCTTCACTGCAACAGCGCCTGATTGATTCGGCGCAGACGGATGCTCTGACAAACCTGCCAAATCGTGGTTTGATGCTCGAACATGTTTCTGCCGCGATACTCAAGTCGCGTTTCAATAGTTGTGCACCGACTGTCTTGTTTATCGATGTCGATCGCTTCAAGAATATCAACGACAGTCTTGGGCACTCAGCAGGCGACGACGTTCTCATCTCTGTCGCTCAAAGACTTCGTGTCGCATTGCCAGAGAGATGCATTGTCGGAAGAATATCGGGTGATGAGTTTGTGGTGCTCGATGCCAGGTCAAAAAACCAAAGTGACGCGGTTCTTCTTGCTGACATGGTGCTCGAGTCATTTCACGAACCGCTCTCATTGCGTCAAGGAGATGTTTTCGTCTCGGCGAGCATCGGCGTTGCCGTGCACGACCAAGAGATCACGATGACGGCCGATGACTTGCTGCGTCACGCCGACACTGCGATGTACCGAGCCAAAGATGCTGGGCGAAACTGCGTCGCAATTTTTGACAAATCAATGCTTGAGCGAGTCAACCAGCGTCTCGCAGTTGAAACGGCGCTTTATCGGGCGCTCGAGCGTCGCGAACTGAGGCTCGTGCATCAGCCAATTATTGACATTGATCTGGGTGATGTGATTGGGTTCGAGGCTCTTATGCGTTGGGATATGGAAGACGGAACGACCGTCTCGCCCGCCGAGTTCATACCGATTGCCGAAGAGACGGGCATCATCGTGCCGATTGGCTCTTGGGCATTGCTTGAGGCGCTCACCCACTTGCGCGGATGGATCAACCAAGGTATTTGTCGTCTTGATGCAACCATGTCGGTAAATGTGTCTCCGCGACAATTGCATGATCCAAATTTTGTTGCCGTCGTCAACGAAGCTTTGATTCGGTCACGAATGCCAGCAGATCAATTGTGGCTTGAAGTGACCGAAGGTGTGATGATCACCCAACCCGAACAAGCCCTCGACACCTTGCGCAGACTTTCTGACATCGGCGTGCGCGTCGCGATCGACGACTTCGGTACCGGATATTCTTCGTTGTCTTTTTTGCAGCGATTCCCGATCCATAGATTAAAAATTGACAGGACTTTCATCAACGAGTTGGCGAGCGATGCGAACGCAAGATCGCTCGTTAAAACGATCATCGCCATGGCCAACTCGCTTGGCCTTGATGTCGTAGCAGAGGGTGTCGAAACGGTCGAACAGTTGCACGCTCTTGGCGACTTGCACTGCAGCAAGGCGCAGGGCTATTTGATTAGTCATCCCGTTACGCCAGAGACAATGGCCAGCACCGTTGCCGGATTGGACAAAATTGGCAAGTGGCCACGCTTGCGCCCCCTCTAGTGATTAGCGACTAAACCGAGTATTCATCTCAGTTTCACTATCGGTTCTCCAATTTGGGGCAGAATAGAAACATGACTTCATCACATGCGCCGAAAGAATTAGCGCTTGAATCGGCCGAGTTTCGAATGCGCCAAGCCGGCGAATGGTTGGGTCTTGATGATGGATTGATTGAGACGATCATCGCCCCGCGTCGCATACTCGAAGTTTCAATTCCGTTTCGTCGCGATGATGGCACTCGTGATCATCTCATTGGTTGGAGAGTGCACCACAACACAACTCGTGGTCCGGCCAAAGGTGGCATTCGTTATCACCCAGGTGTGACCCGCGACGAAGTTGTGGCGCTGGCAATCGGCATGTCGCTGAAGACGGCGATCATGAACTTGCCGCTGGGCGGTGCAAAGGGCGGCATCGCTATCGATCCCAAAACATTGTCTACCGGAGAACTTGAGCGAATCACGCGTCGGTATGTTTCAGAACTTATTCCATTTTTGGGTCCCGACAAAGATGTCCCTGCGCCTGATGTCGGAACCAACGCCCAGGTCATGGCCTGGGTGCTCGACCAATATTCGGCGAGTGTTGGTCACATCGTGCCGGGCGTCGTGACCGGCAAGCCAATTGAACTGGGTGGGTCGCTCGGTCGTGAATCGGCAACTGGTCGCGGGGCTGTTGAAGCCGCTGCACTTGCTGGAGAAAAAATCGGGCTCTCGCTGAATGGCGCGAGAATTGCGATTCAGGGCTACGGACAAGTGGGTGCATGGGCCGCTCGCCTGGCAAATGCTCGCGGAGCAAAAATTGTTGCGGTCGCCGATGTCGGTGGCGCGATACACAACGCTCGTGGTCTCGATATCGCGATGATCGACCGCAAAATACGCGAAGGTGCACGCAGCGTCACAGCGACTGATTGTGGCGAAGTAATCGGCGAGGGCGCTGATAGATCAACAAGCATCTTCACACTTGATTGCGACATTCTTATGCCGTGTGCGCTGGGCGACGTAGTTGACGAAAACATCGCATCGCGGATAAAAGCCAAACTTGTCGTTGAGGGCGCCAACGGACCACTCACTCCAAAAGCCGACGACGTTTTGCTTGAGCGTGGCATCATTGTCGTGCCGGATGTTTACGCCAACGCCGGCGGCGTAACCTGCAGTTACCTCGAGCAGTGTCAAAACTTTGCCCACCTAAGTTGGGACGAAGAGGAAGTGAACGAAAAAGTTATTTCGCTGATGAGGTCGGCGTTCAATCGACTGCATTCGTTCTCAGTAAAGCAGAAACTGCCCTATCGCTTGGCGGCCTCGGTGCTCGGCATCAAGACGATCGCCGACTCGCATCGCATGCGCGGGTTGCATCCATAGATAATTAACTAGCCTTGGATTTATGGTGATCTCGGGCGATTCGATTGCCGAACTGGGGTTTTATCCGTTTGAAGATGTGCGTTGGGCACACGAAGAACTTTGGACAGAAGTTTCAAATCAATGTAGTTGGGTGGCGCCGAATTTAATTTGGTCGAGCGACCCGACGAACCTTTGGCAAAGCGACAAAGATTTCGTCAGCCAGTCCTGTGGCTGGCCACTCGTGACGCGGCTCACCGACAAGGTTCGCGTCGTCGGCGCGTTTCGTCATACGACCCCCGAGTCGGCGAGCCACTTTTATCGCAGCGTTGTCGTTGGTCGCGTCGATGGCACTCCGTTTGATTTTCAAGGGTCGGTCGCTGCCGTGAACGGAACTGAAAGCCTTTCAGGTTGGATCAGTCTGATTGCCGCGATTCATGGTCCTCAAGAAACTTGGCGCGGCGACGTTCGCATCTCTGGATCGCACGCCGAAAGCGTGCGCATGCTGCATCGTGGCGAGGCAGACGTCGCGTCAATTGACAGCGTCTCTTTGGCTCATCTGAGGCGAATTTACCCCGAATTGATCGCTTCACTTTTTGTCATTTGCAACGGACCTCTTGTGCCGTGTTTGCCGTTGATTGCTCACCGGGCGATCAGCGAATCGCAATTAACCGAGTTGCGCCAAGCGATTCACTCGGCGACACACCAACCAAATCTTTCTGACGCGACTTCGGCACTATTTATTTGCGGATTTGATTCGCTCGATTTGAATGATTATCTGCCGTTGCGCAACTTGACACCGAATAACTGACCGGTCGATTTACCGCTTCAATGCGTCGACGATCGCAGATATTGCTTCAGGGTTCGCGATCGCCTCAATATTGCGCACCGTGCGACCGTTCACCGC
>SYNW01000098.1 GCA_005805045.1 Actinomycetota bacterium | reverse complement strand
CGACCGGTACCGAAGGTACCCGCGCTACGTGGACGCACCGTGGCCAGTTTGTTCTTCGAAGATTCGACACGCACGCGGCTGAGTTTTGAGACGGCGGCCAAGAGACTGTCTGCCGACACGATGACGTTTAATGTCTCGACTTCAAGCGTCAACAAAGGCGAGTCGCTGCGCGACACCGTGGCGACGATCACCGACATGGGTGTCGATGCATTCGTCGTCAGACACAAGTCGGTGGGCATTCCATGGCAGATCAGCGCTTGGACAACCGCCTCGATAATCAATGCAGGGGACGGTGCGCATCAGCACCCAACGCAGGCACTTGTAGATTGCTACACGATTCGCGAGGCGACTCATGCACAAAACTTTTCGGGAATGAAAGTGACGATCGTCGGCGACATCAAACACTCGCGGGTAGCACGAAGCAACATTCAAGCGTTCTCGATGTTGGGGGCCAAAGTCACCCTGGTTGCCCCGCCGACTTTGTTGCCGCCTGATATTTCGCACTGGCCGGTTGACGTTTCGCACGATCTCGACGAGGTGCTTGCCGAGAGCGATGTGTTGTATATGTTGCGTCTACAAAGCGAACGCATGGCCCAAGGACACGTGCCAACTCTGCGCGAATACAGCGAGCAATATGGTTTGACGCAAAAGCGCGTGTTGGGTCTGCGATCAAACGCCATCGTGATGCACCCTGGACCGATGAATCGTGGTGTCGAAATGCAAATTGATCCCTCGGACGTAAAGAATTCGTTGATTCATCGCCAAGTCGCCAACGGGGTGTCCGTGCGCATGGCCGTGCTGTTTGAACTTCTAGGCAGCGGATCAAACCTCGGAGGCCAAGCATGAGCGAATCGATTGTGATCAAAAACGGAACGATCATCAATCGCACGTCGCAATTCGTGGCCGATGTGCGAATCAGCGATGGATTAGTAGCCGAAGTCGGTAAAAATCTCAAAGGCGACACTCAACTGGACGCATCAGGTTGCATTGTTTGTAGCGGCTTTGTTGATCTGCATGCGCACTTGCGCGAACCAGGTAAAGAAGAAGCAGAGACAATTGAGACTGGCAGTCGTGCCGGAGCACTCGGCGGGTACACGGCGCTGGTGGCGATGCCGAACACTGATCCGCCACAAGATTCGGTCGCCGTGATTGACTTTGTGCGCGAGCAAGGAAAGCGTGCGGGTCTAGTCGATGTGGTGCCGAGTGGATGCATCACACTTGGACGCAACGGCGAATCGCTTGCGCCGATGGCCGAATTGGCCCAGGCGGGAGTGACATTTTTTACCGACGACGGAAACGGAGTTCAAGATGCTGCATTGATGCGTCGCGCACTCGAATACGCCAAGGGTCTTGGAGTGACACTGGCCCAACATTGTGAAGTCGCCGAACTAACCAAGGGCGCGGTGATGAACGAGTGTCGATGTTGCACCGATTTGGGTTTGCCTGGTTGGCCGGCGATCGCCGAAGAGTTGATGGTCTTTCGTGATATCGAACTGGTGCGAATCACGGGTGCATCGATGCACTTTTTGCATCTTTCAACAAAGCGAAGCGTCGAGTTGGTGCGAGCGGGCAAACGAGACGGTTTGCCGGTAACAGCCGAGGTGACGCCGCATCACTTGTCGCTGACCGAGGAACTGCTCAGCTCGTACAATCCGGTGTTCAAGGTAAATCCGCCTTTGCGTTCGGCGGGCGATATTCAGGCGTTGAAAGCCGGTCTGCTGGACGGCACGATCGATGCGATTGCAACCGATCACGCACCGCACCCGCGTCGCGATAAAGAAATGTCTCTGGATATGGCCCCACCAGGAATGCTGGGTCTTGAGACGGCACTCGGAGTGGTGCTGGCCGAGGGAGGATGCGAGATTCGAGACATTGTTGCGTTGATGAGCTGGAACCCAGCAAAAATTGCACGCATCGACAAAACCCATGGTTGCGATGTGGCGGTGGGCAATAAAGCGAACCTCTGCGTATTTGATCCTGAACTAACTTGGAGCATCGACATCAACCGTCTCGCCAGCAAAAGTGTGAATACGCCATATTTGGGGCGCACGTTACGCGGAAGAGTTCGTCACACAATTTTCAACGGTTCGCCAACGGTGATTGACGGTCAAGCACGAAGATGACACGCAACATCAAACCAGCGGCACTCGTTTTGAAAGACGGCACAGTTTTTGAGGGAGAAGCGATCGGCACCGGTTCCTCCGAACTGTCGGCGCCTGTAATCTCCCGAGGTGAAGTCGTGTTTCACACGGGCCTTTCGGGATATCAAGAAATTTTAACTGATCCTTCGTACGCCGGTCAGATAATTACTTTTACCACGCCTCATATAGGCAACTACGGCACGGCGGCAACAGACAACGAGTCGGCAAGAGTTTTCGCACGCGGGGTTATCGTTCGTGAACTTTCTCGTCGTCGCAGCAATTGGCGCAGCAATGATTCGCTGGATTCATTTTTGAAGCAACACCAAGTTTCGGGAATCGCCGGTATCGACACGCGCAAATTGACCCGGGTGTTGCGCGAATCCGGGGCGATGCCGGGAGCATTCGGCACGGCTACTGAGTCTGAGTTGCGCAAGGCTGCTTTGAGCGAAAAGGGCACTACCGGCAGAAATTTGATCGCCCAAGTAACGACCACCAAGAGTTTTATTCATGGTTCGGGCAGGTTGAAGGTCGTCGCTTTCGACTTCGGGATCAAAACGACGATGTTGAATTGTCTGGGTGAGTTTGCAACCGTGCATGTTGTGCCGGCGACCACGAGCGCCAGCGACGTGATGGCGTTGTCGCCGAACGGAATATTTCTCTCAAACGGACCGGGGGATCCTCAAATGGCGCACGGAGCACCCGCAACGATTCGCGAATTACTGGGTACTGGCGTGGCGATGTTCGGCATTTGTCTGGGTCACCAGTTGATGGCCCTGGCGCTTGGTGGTAAAACTTTTAAGTTGCCCTTCGGACATCACGGTGCTAATCACCCCGTGCGCAATCTGGCGACTAATACGGTCGAGATCACCAGCCAGAACCATAATTTTTGCGTTGATGCCGACTCATTGGCGACTAAAGCAGAAGTCACTCATGTCAACCTCAATGACAATACGAATGAAGGCATGAGGGTGCTCGGGGCGAACGCTTTCAGCGTGCAATATCATCCCGAAGCCGGACCAGGTCCGCATGACAGTCGTTATTTGTTCGCCGAATTCGTCGCCCGCATGGAGGCCAAGTAATGCCAAGACGAAACGACATCAAATCAATTTTGGTTCTGGGATCCGGACCAATAGTCATCGGTCAGGCATGCGAGTTCGACTACTCGGGGACCCAAGCGTGTCGAGTCTTGCGGGCAGAGGGTTATCGCGTGATTCTCGCCAATTCAAATCCGGCGACGATTATGACCGATCCTGATTTTGCGGACCGAACGTATATCGAGCCGCTAACCCCCGACTTCATCGAAAAAATAATCGAGCGCGAGAAGCCTGACGCAGTATTGCCAACATTGGGTGGGCAGACCGCGCTCAATCTGGCAATGGACTTGTTCGCGCGGGGCAAAGTCGGTGTGCCGGGAACCCCCGAACTGATCGGCGCAAATGCCGAGGCGATCGCAACGGCCGAAGATCGTGGCAAATTCAAACAGGCGATGATCGAAATTGGTTTGAATGTGCCGCTGTCGGGCATCGCCCATACGTTGCCAGAGGCGCAAAAGATTTTGAAAGAAATCGGTCTGCCCGTGATTATTCGTCCCGCATATATTTTGGGCGGGCGCGGCACTGGCATAGCTCACACACCAGAAGAGTTCAAGTCGGTAGTCAAAAACGGTCTCGCCGCAAGCCCCATTTCTGAAGTGTTGATTGAAACTTCAATCGTCGGTTGGAAAGAATACGAACTCGAAGTGATGCGTGATCGCAACGACAACTGCGTGATCATTTGTTCGATCGAAAATGTCGATGCAATGGGCGTGCATACCGGTGACTCGATCACGGTTGCGCCAGCAATGACGCTCTCGGATGTCGAATATCAAAAGATGCGGGATGCCGCATTCGCCTGCATTCGTCGGGTGGGTGTTGAGACTGGCGGATCAAACGTGCAGTTTGCGGTCAATCCGACGACAGGCGAGCAAGTCGTGATCGAAATGAATCCGCGAGTCTCACGAAGTTCGGCACTGGCCTCGAAAGCGACTGGTTTCCCAATCGCCAAGATCGCCGCAAAACTTGCGGTCGGCTACACCCTCGACGAGATATCCAACGACATCACCAAAAAAACACCCGCAAGTTTCGAACCGACGATCGACTACGTCGTGGTCAAGATGCCGCGATGGGCATTCGAGAAGTTCCCCGGCACATCCGGTGTGCTTGGCACGCAGATGCAGAGCGTCGGCGAGGCGATGGCAATCGGTCGAACATTTGCCGAGAGTCTGCAAAAGGTGCTGCGTTCGTTGGAGATCGGGCGATTCGGACTCAATTGCGACCCGGGTGAGCAGATCTTTGAAACCATTTCAGACGAAGAGTTGTTGAATCTGATTGCGATACCGACCCCTGAGAGAATTTTTCAGATCGGAGAGTGTCTACGACGAAAAATATCGATTGAAAAAGTCGCCGATTCGTGCAAGTTCGACCCATGGTTCCTGGATCAAATGCTGTCGATTGTCGAAGAGCGAACGTACTTGGCGACAACTTCGCTGGCTGCGATGGAAAGGTCGGATTGGGTTCGCGCAAAACGCATGGGTTTCGCCGATGCCCAGTTGGCATGGCTGTGGGATACCAGCGAGCAAGAGGTTCGCGCGGCGAGGTTGCAGGTCGGCGTTCGACCCGTGTACAAAGCCGTAGATACGTGCAGCGCCGAGTTTTCGGCTTTGACTCCGTATCACTATTCGACATATG
>SYNW01000097.1 GCA_005805045.1 Actinomycetota bacterium | reverse complement strand
GTGCCGGTTTACCGCACCACAAGTTATGTGTTTCGCGACGCGCAACATGCGCAAAACTTGTTTGCCCTCGCCGAGATCGGAAATATTTACACACGCATCATGAACCCGACGCAGGGTGTGCTTGAGGCCAGGTTGTCGTCTCTTGAGGGCGGTGTGACGACTGCTGTTGGTCTGCCTGGTGCGCTTGCAGTGAGTTCGGGCCAGTCGGCAGAGTTGTTAGCAATTTTGACTCTGGCTGAAGCTGGTTCACATATTGTTTCGTCGCCAACTCTTTACGGCGGCACATACAACTTGTTTCATTACACACTGCCGAAAATGGGCATTGAGGTGAGTTTCGTTGAAGACCCAGACAATTTGGATCAGTGGCGCGCAGCGATCAAGCCAAATACGAAAGCGTTCTACGGTGAAGTTCTTGCCAACCCGCGCAACAGTGTGCTCGATATCGAAGGCGTATCAAAAATTGCACACGAAGCTGGCGTGCCGTTGATAGTTGACAACACGGTACCGACACCATATTTAATTCGTCCAATTGAGTGGGGCGCCGACATTGTCGTGCACTCTTTGACCAAATTTATTGGTGGTCACGGCACGAGCATTGGTGGCGCGATCATCGATGGTGGCACTTTTGATTTTGGCAAGGGGGACAAGTTTCCAAACTTTACGCAACCCGACCCGAGTTATCACGGCTTGGCATATTGGCCGGCACTCGGTGCTGGTTCGTACATTATTAAAGCACGCGTGCAAATGTTGCGCGATTTAGGCATGGCCACAACACCAGACAATGCGTTCAATTTCTTGCAAGGTCTCGAAACATTGTCATTGCGAATGGATCGTCACTGGGCCAATTCACAACGAGTGGGCGAATATCTAGCCAAGCACCCGCAGGTTGAAGAGGTTTTCTATGCCGGTTTGCCGACCAGCAAGTGGCACGAGCGAGCGAAGAAATATGGTCGCGGCAAGGGCTATGGCTCGGTATTGGCGTTCAATATCAAAGGTGGCGTTGAAGCAGGGCAGAAGTTTGTTGCCGGTCTTAAACTGCACAGCCATGTCGCCAATATTGGGGACGTTCGCAGTCTGGTAATTCATCCTGCTTCAACCACGCACAGTCAATTGAGCCCGAACGAACAGGCTTCGACAGGCGTGTTTCCTGGGCTGGTTCGGCTTTCAGTGGGCCTTGAATCGATCGAAGATATTTTGGCCGACCTTGATTTGGGTTTTAGCGCCTCAAAATAGTCGTTCACACAAAGTTCACTTTGAATTGTCTCAGAGTTTGATGTTATTCAAGTTCTTGTTCGCAATAACTTTCTAGATTGCTGATGGCGGGAAAGTCCCGTCGTTTCATCTAGGAGGAATTTCGTCAATGATTAACCAGAATTTCAGAAGTCGTTTTACAAGCCTGGTTGTGGCGTCTCTTGCTGCGGGATTGGTCGCGGTAGTAGGGGCAAGTCCGGTTAGTGCCGCGAAAATAGGTGACGAATGTAAGTCAAAAGATTTGTACAAGATCGAGAAACTTGCTTCGAGTTTCATTCGTTGCGAAATTGTAAAGGGAACTTCGATTCACTCAAGTGACCCGAAAAAGAAAGCAAAGTTCAAGTGGACGGCGACAATAGAGTCGCAATACATTTTGGCAAACGCCGAGAAAGAGACGATTCGAGTTGACGGTTCGAGTACGGTTTATCCTCTGGCAGCAGTAGCAGCCAAATACTTTGAGAACTCGACCAAGAGTGTCAAAAAAGGCAACGGCGCGAAAGTAACTGTCGGCTTCTCAGGTACTGGTGGTGGCTTTGAAAAGTTCTGCCGAAACGAGACCGATATCTCAAATGCATCTCGAGCAATTTCTGCGAAAGAAGTTGCGGCATGCAAAGCAACTGGAATCACTTACACCGAGGTGATAGTCGCTAACGACGGCTTGGCGGTTGTCGTGAACAAACAGAACACCTGGGCGACTTCTTTAACGATGAAAGAATTGAATGCAATCTGGAAAGATGGCAGCACAATTACGAATTGGAAAGATGTGCGAACTGGTTTCCCAGATGTGGCGTTGAAACTCTTCGGTGCGGGTACAGACTCGGGAACTTTCGACAGTTTCACAGAGTTTGTGAACGGCAAGGCAAAGAGTGTGCGAAAATCTGGTGTGCAAACATCTGAAGATGACAACGTGACTGTTAAAGGCGTCGCAAGCGATAAAGGTGCGATGGGTTACTTCGGTCTGTCATATGCCCAAGAGAACGCGAGCAAGGTGAAACTTGTGCCGCTCGATAAGGGTGCGGGGGCCGTGGAACCAACCACTGCAACGGTTCAAAACGTGAGTTATCCGATGGCGCGTCCGTTGTACTTTTATGTGAAGAATGCTTCAATTCAGACCAAGCCGGCAGTTGGCGCCTTCGTTCAGTTCTGGGTCGACAATCTTGCCCAGATCAGTGAAGATGCAATTTTCGTGCCGTTGACTGCAAAGCAGATCAAGGCGCTTCAAGGTGGTATCAAAGCAATTGCTTTGATCCCGAAGGTTAAGAAGTAAGTAATCACCAGTTGAAATTTGGTGGGTCTCGGTCCCCCTCAGCTGAGGCCCACCGTTTTTCGCTGTTGTTAGTTCGTAATAGTCTGAAAGAAGTCCATGAATACAGTCGTGACATCAGTTGGCGAACTTCAGCCGTCGGGTCGAAAGCTTCGTCAGCAACGAGTTGAAAAGTTAATCAAGTTTTTGCTAATGATCGTTGCGGCGAGTGGCATGTTGATCACCACAGGGGTGGTGGTGGCCCTCGTAAGACCATCTATAGATTTTTTTAGATCGATAAGCCTGGGTGAATTTTTGGGAACAACTGCTTGGTTTCCGTTGTATGAGCCGCCAGATTTTGGTGTTTGGCCTTTGATCATTGGCACTTTTTCGGTGATGTTTATCGCCGTAATTATTGCGGTGCCCGGTGGATTAGCGGTCGCTTTTTATCTGAGCCAGTATGCGAGCGACAGGGTGCGAAGAAAGTTAAAGCCGACACTTGAGATTCTTGCCGGCGTGCCGACGGTTGTTTTTGGATTTTTCGCGATTAATTTCATCGGCCCAAATATTGCCGCGAAAATTTGGATTTTCAGTGATGTTGGTTTCTATAGTTCGCTTTCTGCGGGCATCACGGTGGGTCTCATGATCATGCCGATGATGACAACGCTGGCTGAGGATGCAATGGCTGCGGTGCCGAGGGCTTTGATCGAGGGTTCTTACGCGTTGGGCGCGACGAAGCGCGAGACTTGCACGGGTGTTATCTTCCCAGCCGCTCTCTCTGGAATTATCGCCGCTGGTGTAATTGCAATGTCTCGGGCAATCGGTGAAACAACGATCGTTTTATTGGCTGCTGGTAGCACCGCGAATTTCACCTTCGATGTTGGTCAACCGATGCAGACGATGTCGTCGTTTATTGGTTTTGCTGGTCTGGGTGATCAGCCAACGGGTTCGACGGGCTATCAGACTATTTTTGCCGTCGGGTCGTTGTTGTTCGTTATCACTTTTATTTTGAATATGTTCAGTCGCAAAATTGTGGCCCGTTTTCGTGAGGTTTACGAATGAGCACTGTCGTAAATACAAAAGTAATGCAGGCAGACCTGCGTGATACAACAAGCACCTCGCGCAAGAACTGGGATAAAGCTTTCTTGGGTGGCCTGTGGCTATTTACTTTGCTCGCAATTGTCACTCTTGTCGTTTTGATCGGCACGACTCTGCTCAAAGGTTATACGCGACTGAATCCGTCGCTGGTAGTGAACTTTCCGTCCCCGTTTCCGGAGGACGCCGGCATTCAAGCGGCAATCTTTGGTTCAATATGGGTGGTAGTGACATCCGGGTTGGTGTCGTTATTCATTGCCTTAGGAACGGCAATCTACCTTGAAGAGTTCGCCGACCAAAAAAGTCGTTTGAACAATCTCATAACAATAAATATTCAAACCCTCGCGGGTGTGCCGAGCATCGTGTTTGGAATTTTGGGTTTAGCATTTATTGCTCGAGGCTGGTTGGGTTGGGGATTTACGGTTGGCACTGCATCGGCGGTGTTGACAATGATGATTTTGCCGGTGATGATCGTTTCGGCACGCGAAGCATTGAAAGCCGTGCCATCAAGTCTTCGCGAAGGCGCCTTCGCACTCGGTGCAACTCGTTGGCAGACAATTGTTAAGCAGGTGCTTCCCTCGGCGATCCCCGGAATCGCAACTGGAAGCATCTTGGGTGTGTCGCGCGCACTCGGTGAGTCGGCACCATTGATTTTGCTAGGTGCACTCGCATATGTGAGTTCGAATCCATCGGGTTTAAGTTCTGACTACACGGTGCTGCCTCTTGTGATTTTGAAATACACACAAGAGGCTCAGGAAGAATTTCAGGCGGTAGGTGCGGCGGCAATCATCGTGCTTTTGGTATTGCTCATCTCTTTGAACATGATCGCAATCGTTATCAGAGACAAGAGCAGAAAGTCGTGGTAGATAAAATGGTCAACTCGATAATTTCTGAAGTTTCAGGCGCTTCACCGAAAGTTGGTAGCGTGCTAAACGTGAGCGTGTCTGCCAGCCAATCAAGTAGCTCGGCAAATTTTGCCAACGAGATAATCATGGAGTCGGCAGGTCTTCAGGTGCACTACGGAGATTTTCTCGCGGTTCGAGATGTGAACCTGACAATTCACAGGAATGAGATCACCGCTCTGATTGGTCCATCGGGTTGTGGTAAGTCGACGATCATCCGTTGCTTCAATCGAATGAACGATTTGATTCCGTCAGCCAAAGTCGGGGGAAACGTCTATTACAAGGGCATCGACCTCTACGGGCCAGAGGCGAATTCGGGTGAGGTGCGTCGTCGCATCGGTATGGTTTTCCAAAAGCCGAATCCGTTTCCAAAATCAATTTATGACAATGTGGCGTTTGGTCCCAAAGTAAACGGTAAGCCGTCGAAGAAAGAGACTGACGAGATTGTCGAGAGATCGCTCAAGCGCGCGGCCCTATGGGAAGAAGTTAAAGATCGTTTGAAGCAATCTGCTTTTTCACTCTCGGGTGGTCAACAACAACGTTTGTGCATCGCCCGGGCGCTTGCGGTCAACCCTGACGTCTTGTTGATGGACGAACCTTGTTCGGCGCTTGACCCAATCGCAACCGCCCGAATCGAAGACTTGATGGGAGAAATCAAGACTGAGTATCCGATAATCATCGTGACTCACAATATGCAACAGGCAGCCCGTGTCAGCGATCGAACGGCATTTTTCAACACCGAAATCGGGGCAAATGCAACGCGACCAACTGGAGTTCTCGTGGAGTACGACACGACTCGAAAAATTTTTTCAAACCCAAGCGACACGCGCACTGAGCAATACATCAGTGGTCGAATGGGCTAACGCGACAAATAATTATTCTTCGTCGGGTTGTTCGCGAAGAAATTTCTCAAATTCTGCACCAAGGTCATCGGCACTCGGAATCTCAAATTTGGTGCGAGCGTCGTAATCAGTCTCAAGTTGGGCAAGGTGCTCTGAAACTTGTGCGTCACCTTCGACAGCAGCGTCATGAAGCTCTTCCCATCGTTGAATCTCCTCGTAGAGCCCGGCGTGGCGTGTGGGCACACCGAGCACGATTTCTAAATGTCGTAACAACGCGGCACTTGATTTTGGGTGCTGGGCGTTGGTCAAATAGTGCGGCACGCCGACACGTAATGAAACTGCAGCGAGTTGTTCACGTTCGAATCGTTCTTGCATTACGCCGACGATGCCAGTGACACCTTGATATGTCGGCCGAGAGAGTTTCAGTCGACGCGCGAGAGCCGCATTAGTCGTGCTGCCGAACACCGATGGTGTTCGGGTGTGTGGTATCGCCTCGGCGATTGCGCCGACCGTTACAGCAACGCCACAATTCAAGTTTTTTGCGGTTTGCAAAACGCACTCGGAGAAAATGTTCCAGTTCGTGTGCGGTTCGATGCCCGAAAGAACCACGAGATCGCGTGCACCTTCGGGGAATCGAGCAATAACGATGTCGTTTTCGGGCCATCGAATTTTGCGTTCATCGTCTTCGTCGAAATAAACCTCAGGGCGCTCGTGGGTGAAGTCGAAAAATGAGTCGGGGTCGATGCTGGCGACGACTGTGACGGCACGATCCTCGAGGCACCACTCGAGAGCACTAGTCGCGGCACCCGCAGCATCAAACCATCCACGAAGGGCAATAACTAGGACAGGGTCGCGCAAGTTAGGGACAGAGTCCCAGTCGGCTTCGAGTACATCTTCAATGTTCATCGCAAGTTCTGAAAATGATCGTGACAAATTACTTCCACTGTGTAAGCATGGCAGCCGTGGTTGCGAATTCACTACCTAAATCTCGAGTTTCAAAACGACTTGCGGCGATCGCCGAGTCGGCAACTCTGGCTGTTGACTCGAAAGCCAAGGCGCTGCAGGCGAAAGGCGAACATGTAATCGGTTTTGGTGCGGGTGAACCCGACTTTCCGACGCCTGAATATATTGTCGAAGCAGCGGTGCGTGCCGCGCAAGACCCGAAGGCGCACAGGTATACGCCGGCGGCAGGTTTGCCCCAGCTGCGCGAGGCGATTGCAGTTAAGACAAAGCGCGATTCGGGTTTCGAGTGCGCTGCATCGCAAGTTTTGGTGACCGTCGGCGGCAAGTATGCAGTGTTCGTGGCGTTCGCTGCTTTATGTGACCCTGGTGACGAGGTGATTTGCCCGGCGCCTTATTGGACTACATACCCCGAGGCGATAGCTCTTGCGGGTGGAGTGCCAGTCGTGATTGACACAACACAAGAGACCGAATTTAAAGTGACCGTCGAACAACTCGAACGAGCCAAGACGCCGAAGACGAAAGTTTTGCTGTTTGTTTCACCCGACAACCCGAGCGGTGCTGTTTATTCACGAGAAGAGACAATTGCGATTGGCAAGTGGGCTGCGGCGAACGATATTTGGGTTGTAACCGACGAAATTTATGAGCACTTGACTTACGGCAAACATGTTTTTGCGTCGATGCCGACAGTTGTGCCTGAGATTGCCGATCGATGTGTAATCGTGAATGGCGTTGCAAAGACGTATGCGATGACTGGTTGGCGTGTCGGTTGGATGATCGGGCCACCAGATGTGATCAAGGCGGCGATCAATTTTCAGAGTCACACAACCTCGAACGTTTCGAACGTGGCGCAGTATGCGGCGTTGGCGGCAGTGTCGGGCGATCTGTCGGCAGTTGCGATGATGCGTGAAAGTTTTGCGCGTCGTGGCGCGTTGATGCACTCGATGCTAAATCAGATTGAGGGTGTTAATTGCATGGCGCCACAAGGAGCGTTTTATTGTTTTCCAGATTTTTCTGGTTTGTTGAATCGCAGTTTGAGCGGTGTCAAGTCGGCGACGACTCTTGAGTTGGCTGATGTTGTGCTTGATCGCGCCAAAGTTGCCTTCGTTCCGGGTGAGGCGTTTGGGTTGGCGCGGTATGCGAGATTCTCGTTTGCACTTGGCGATGATGATTTGCGCGAAGGCATAAATCGTCTCACGAGTTTCGTCAACCGCTAAAAGTCTCTGATAAGGTCTAGGCGTCGCAGCAATAGTTGTGATGTGTAAAACCAAGCGAAGTCCGGTGAAACTCCGGCACTGTCCCGCAACGGTAATTCACTGAAGGCGCAAAATTTTGCGAAGTCTTTGATGAGTCCGGTCGCCTCGGTCGAGCACCAAACCTAAAAAGTCCCCGCGTGAGGGACAGGAGGAAATGAAAATGAAAGTATTATCTCGGGCCGGCTTTGCCGGTCTTTTTATTTGTGCGGCAACTTTGTTTGCAGCATGTTCGGAATCCAGTGGCACAACCGAAACAACTGTTGTTGTCGAGACGACAGTTAGCGAAGTCGCTTATCCGGTGACCGCAGGCGGAATAACCCTTGAGGCACAACCGATGCGAATCGTTTCGCTGTCGCCAACACACACCGAGATGCTTTATGCCATCGGTGCGGGCGAGCAGGTAGTCGCGGTTGACGAGTATTCAAATTTTCCGGCTGAGGCAGTAGCGCTCGGCACGAAACTTTCGGGTTACGAACCCAATGTCGAGTCGATTGCCGGCTATGACCCCGACCTGGTTGTGATTTCTTACGACCCGGGCAACCTTGTCGAGCAACTGAATGCACTCGATATTCCGGTCTACATCGGTAACGGAGCATCAAGCCTCGAGCAGGCTTATGAGCAAATTGAGCAACTAGGAGCCTTGACTGGTCATCTTGATGTCGCAGTGCAGTTGACGAGCCAGATGCAAGCAGACATCGATGCTGCGGTT
>SYNW01000096.1 GCA_005805045.1 Actinomycetota bacterium | reverse complement strand
CGCCAAACTTGGATGAGCGGTGGCGCAGTTGACGGCGCTTGTCGCCTCGTTCGCCAGCGTCTGTTCGAACATGTCGGAAACAAGTACAAGATCGATCCACTGAGATTGGTTATCGAAGATACCGATGTCGTGGACATGATCGGCGATTTCCGCATCAGCGTCGCCGAGGCTTCAACCGGCATTTCAATCGAAGAGACGTTCGAGCATCATCATCGCCAGACCGAAGAACTGGACGAAAATGGCCAAGGTAACTGCCATGTTGCGTTTGCTTTCGTGGCCCATCGCGCTGTCGTGGATGTCGACGTCGAACTTGGGCTGGTTAAAGTGATCCAGATTGCTACGGCACAAGATGTCGGTCGCGTACTCAACCCAACTGCCGCATTGGGTCAAATCGAAGGCGGTATCGCCCAAGGTCTAGGCCTCGCAGTGATGGAAGAGATCGTGCTCGACAACGGCAAGATGCGCAACCCAAGTTTCACCGACTATTTGTTGCCAACCACACTCGACGCACCAACGGTCGTCGCGATAATGATTGAAGAACCAGAACCGCAGGCTCCGCTCGGCGCGAAAGGTATCGGCGAGCCACCTTGCATTTCAGTAACGCCAGCAATCGCCGCGGCGATTCGCAACGCCACAGGCAGAGAACTAACTCGCGTACCGATTCGTCCGCAAGATATTTGTCTGTAAAAATTATTCGCCTGAAGCACCGATACTGAGCAAGACCCCACCGAGTTCGCCCGGTCGGGCTTCGATCTGATCTGGATCGGCTGGTCCAAACTCTGGTGCGACAAAATCGGCACCGACGCCTGCGTCTCGTGCCAGTTTGCTCACCGATCGTTTCTGCGAAGGATCCACCAATGAAATGACGACACCTTTCGAGCCAGCGCGACCCGTACGACCCGAGCGATGAATGTAATCCTTGTGATCCGCCGGCGGGTCAAAGTGCACGACGCACGGTACATCGTCGATATGAATGCCGCGTGCAGCAACATCGGTCGCTACCAGAACATTCGACTTTCCACGCCTGAATTCTTCGAGCGATCGCTCACGCTGGGCCTGGCTCTTGTTGCCGTGAATCACTGACGAGCGCACGCCCGCGTTGTCAAGTTGCTTGGCCAAACGATCGCAACCGTGTTTGGTTCGACTAAATAAAATGATCCGCTCGTAAGTATTGACCAGTTGCGCAATGGTCTGGACACGGTCGTTGCGACCGACGATCCAGAATTTATGATCGATATCTGGTTCGGCCTCTTGAGATTTTGATTCATGACGCTTCGGATTATTCTGAAACTCCTTGACGACCTGTGAAATATCGCCGTCAAGTGTTGCAGAAAATAGCATCACCTGACGCTGCTTTGGTAGCGCCCGCAGAATTCGACGCACCGCTGGCAAGAATCCCATGTCTGACATTCGATCTGCCTCGTCGAGAACCGCAATCGTCACTGAACTGAGCGACATGTCGCGTCGCTCGAGCAAGTCTTCCAATCGGCCCGGAGTCGCGACGATGATGCTCGCACCGCGCACCGCTTTGACTTGTGGCCCGTATCCCGCGCCGCCATACACCGAGGCCACGCGCAAATCGCTACCGACGCACAAAATGCCGATTTCTTTGGCTACTTGAATCGCCAGTTCGCGCGTCGGTACCAAAACCAATCCACCCGGTTGGCCAGACTTTGATTTCTGCAATCGCAACGCCAGCACCAGACCAAAGGCGATTGTCTTGCCTGAGCCAGTGGGTGCTTTTCCACACACGTCTAAACCCGCCAGGCCATCGGGCAGTGTTGCCTCTTGAATTTCAAATGGTGCGGTAATGCCCCGAGCCGTCAAGTTGTCGGCATATTTTTTTGGCACACCCAGATCAATGAAAGTTTTCATGATTATTTACCCAGCACAATCTCTGTGTATCTGTTGGAGAAAACCCGATTCGGATCGACCAAGTTGCGCACGCCCTGAAAAACATCCCATTGTGGGTATCGCGGTGCAAGAGTTTGCGCGTTTTGAAAGTGCAACTTACCCCAATGCGGTCTACCTTGATATGAGTTCATGATTGATTCAACTTCTTTGAAATATGGCACGTAGTTCATCCCTTTATAAATGTGAACCGCGATATAAGCGGATTCTCGATTACTCGCTGTACTTAGCGGAATCTCATCTGGGGCTGTAAAGCGAACCTCAACAGGAAAATTCAGGAAGAACCCACTATCTGACACCATTCTACGCACTCGATTCAACGCTTCCACACATGCCTCGCGCGGAATCGCATACTCCATCTCGTAAAATTTGACAATTCGTTTGCTGGCAAAAATTTTGTAACTCGCATCGCAGTATTCGTTGCGCCCTGAGGACGGTAAAGCCTTGGCCAATTTAGGGATGAGCGAGGGTTTTGCCCGACCCAGCAGGCACACGGCGCCGAATGCATAGTTCTCCATCAGTGTCTTTGAATACCAATGTGACAGTCTGCTCATCGGTTGCACAGCATCGGTCGTGCGATTATTTCGTTTCGTCAACGCCCAACCCGTGTGCGGCACCCAAAAAAACTCGAAGTGATCGTTTTCTGAAACGTGTCGATCGAGATTCGTCAGTAGTTCGTCGACGCGCATCGGTTCTTCAATTACTTTCAAGTTGAATGCAGGTACTAACTGAAGCGTGACCGTGCTGATTAGACCAAGAGCGCCAAGACCCACTCTCGCACAATTAAACAACTCGGCATTCGAGTCGAGCGAACAATCAACCACAGATGAGTCGGCCAGCACCATACGCAATGCTGTGACTTGGTTGGCAATACCAGTGAAGTTGATGCCGGTGCCGTGAGTCGAAGTCGAAATTGCACCTGCAATCGTCTGATATGCAATGTCACCGAGATTCTGCATCGCCAAACCGTTCTGATGCAACACTTGATTGAGCTTCGACAACTGAATACCAGCCTGCGCAGTGACCGTGTTCCTGGCTTTGTCCACAGAAACGACAGCGTCGTAGTTCGACAAGTCAACCAGAATTTCTTCGGCGATCCCGATTGCCGTGAAACTGTGCCCTGAACCCACGGCCTTTACCCGCTTGTTGCTCGCTACCGCGTGTCGAACTATCTTCTGAAGCTGTTCTTCAGTTCTGGGCCTGAACAATGAAACATCTTCTGCGCGTTGATTGCCGGCCCAGTTCGACCAACTCGTCTTGCGCGAGACAATCTCAGCGTCGATATTCACGACCGCAACACCCGACTCGCAGTGGCAAATCTTCTAATACCAATAATCACCAGCGAAATCGCCAGAACAGTACCCAAGTTGCTGAGCATGTGAAACCCAAACGCTTTTCGAATGAACCCGCTTGAGAATCCAGCCACTCCACCACAGAAACTCATCATTAAATCAGCGGCGCCCTGAACCGTCACACGCGAACTCTCAGGAACAGACTCGACCAGCAGACTCGACCCGCCAATCAGCCCGAAACTCCAGCCGATACCGAGCAGCCACAGCGATGGCCATAACAGTGTCGCTTCTTCGCCAGCGAGTGCCGCCATCACCGTCGCCGATACAAGCAATAGGCCACCGACGGAAATCGACAATAATTTTCCGCGACGGTCGGTGAACTTGCCGACTAACGGACTAAATGCGAACATGCCTGCAATATGTAGGGAAATAACATACGGGCTCACATCTTCGTGACCATGAAGTTTTAGATGAACTGGCGTCATCGTCATCACTGCGACCATCGTGACTTGCGAGATCACCATCGCTGAAAGTGCGACACGTGCGTTGCGAATGCCACCTATCGTACGTAGCGCCGCACCTAGATTTGGCGTAACTACGCCGACACCCTGTTGCGAAATCAGACCACCACTTACCTCAAGCGGATCTGGACGCAACCGCGCTGCGACGTTAGTCAACGCAAACCCGAAAAAACATGCTGATGCAATCCACGGACCCGTATACAGCGACCAGCCGAAGACATCCACACCAAAATCTTGCGCTGGTCTGATCAATACCGGGCCGAACACGGCGCCAAAAGTCGAGCCGAACAAGATATAGCTCATTGCCTGACTTCGTTCATCAGGTGCGGCTAAGTCCATCGCTGCGTATCGCGAAAGCAAATTTGATGCCTGCCCTGAGCCATAGAGAAACAAACCCAAAATGAATAACGACAACGAACCGCGATTGACAGCGAATCCAGCAATTAATCCGCCCGCAATGGCGAGCGAGTAACCGTATTGAAGACCGACTCTTCGACCTTTGCGACTCATTTTTCGCGCAAGTACTTGCGACATGAACGCCGAACCCATCGTAAAAGTAGCGCTCGAAATACCGCCCCACGGCGTTTCTTGCCCGAGAATATCTTGAATCACAAAAGCACCAACGGTCACCGCTGCCGATAACGCAGCGGCCGCAACAACTTGACCGACGACCAAAACTCGCAGAGTTCGTTTCTGCAACGCAACTCGATCAACACTTGAATGCGTCACGAATGAACTTCCACTTACAAAAGATTACTCGTCAAGGCAAAACGCCTTGCTGATCACCATGTATAACTCGCGACAACTTATTTGTGTCGAAGAGGGGACTTGAACCCCTACGCCCTTACGAGCGCCAGCCCCTTAAGCTGGTGCGTCTGCCAATTTCGCCACTCCGACTTGCACTAAAAATCTATCTAGTTTGTCAGCAACAACCCCAACGCGATAACAGTAATCACCCAAACGAGCGCGAAAACGGTCGTAATTTTGTTGAGATTTCGCTCAGCCGCCGCAGAACCGAGCGCCGCTCCTCCGCCACCACCGAACATGTCCGACAGACCGCCACCCCGACCACTGTGCAGCAACACGCCAACGATCATCGAGAGCATCGCCACGACGTTGATCACGATCGTGACGTAGGTCATTATATTTCGCACGCCAGAATTCTACCTTTAAGACTCAGGAAAATGGCAGGCCGACATCTGACCGCTCGGACGCACGGTAAGCATCGGCTCTTCTTGTGCGCAAACTTCTTGTGCCTTCCAGCAGCGCGTGCGAAAACGGCATCCAGACGGTGGGTTGACTGGTGACGGCACATCACCCTCGAGCATGATTCGGTTTCGCGCACGTTCGGTCTTTGGGTCAGGCACTGGCACAGCAGACAACAATGCCTTCGTGTACGGATGTGTCGGATTCGAGTACACGGCTTCTTGGTCACCGATCTCAACGATCTTGCCGAGATACATCACCGCCACACGATCAGCAATATGACGCACAACCGACAAGTCGTGCGCAATGAAGACATAGCTCATGCCGAGCCTTGATTGCAGATCTTCAAAAAGGTTTACGATGCCGGCTTGAATACTGACATCTAGCGCCGAAACTGGTTCGTCCAAAACAATTAGCGCAGGATTGAGTGCCAACGCACGGGCGACACCAATTCGTTGACGCTGACCACCCGAAAACTCATGGGGAAACCGCTGTGCATGATCAGCCGAAAGGCCCACCAACTCGAGCAACTCGAGGACTTTGTCAGCATGGTCGCCTGGCACGCCCTGCACGTTCAGCGGTTCAGAAATTGATGCACCCACAGTCAACTTTGGATCAAGCGATGCAAACGGATCTTGAAATACGATCTGCATCTTTCGACGCAGTGCCCGCATTTCTTCGAATTTCAGCGAGCCCAGTTCTTGGCCCTCAAAATGCACGCTGCCCGATGTCGGCTCGATCAATCGCAAAATACAGCGACCGACTGTTGTTTTTCCAGAACCGGACTCACCCACTAAACCCAGTGTCTGACCTTTGGCTACGGAGAATGAAACATTCGTGACGGCCTGGACGATTCTCTTGCGACGCCGCGCACCTTTGTCGACACGCAGTTCAAAATTCTTGACGAGATTAGTGACTTTGAGTAGTTCGTCGCTCATACGAATCTCTCGTGTTTAGGTAGTTCGCGCGCGCGCACGCACGCAGTTTGTAAATCGCCATAACTGACGAGGCTTGGCATTTCAAATTTGCAAATGTCGGCGGCAAACTCACACCGTGGATGAAACGCACAACCACTTGGCGGGTTGACCATGTTTGGCGGAAACCCCGTGATTGGTTTCAATCTCTGCTTGCCAGGTCGTGGCAGTGACGCCAATAATCCGCGCGTATATGGGTGACTTGGGTGGTCAAAGAGGTCATTAATTGTGCCCTGCTCGACATTACGGCCCGCGTACATCACATTTACTCGATCAGCAACGCGGGCAATCACACCCAGATCGTGCGTGATCAACACTACGGCCGTGCCGAAGCGGTCTTGAACTCGCTCAATCACCTCGAGAATTTGCGCTTGTACCGTTACGTCAAGCGCAGTGGTTGGCTCATCGGCAATCAAGACCTTTGGATTGTTTGCTATCGCGATCGCAATAATTACTCGTTGCCGCATGCCACCAGAAAATTCGTGTGGATACTGTCGCGCCCGGTCATCAGGCTGCGGAATACCTACGATGTCCAATAGCTCAATCGCGCGTTTCGCGGCATCGCGAGACGACAGACTTTGATGCGATTGCAACATCTCCGAAATTTGATCGCCGATTCGATGCACCGGATTAAGCGCTGAAAGCGGGTCTTGAAAAATCATTGATATCAATCGTCCGCGCACGGAGCGCATAAATTTGTTTGAAGCGCCAATCAACTGCTCACCCGCCAATAAAACTGAGCCAGTAACCCTCGCTCGGGCCGGCAGCAGTCCCATCGTCGCCAGGAAACTCACTGACTTTCCCGAGCCCGATTCGCCTACGACGCCGAGCAGTTCACCAGCTTCTACATCGAGATCGATGCCACGCACGGCCTCAAGGGGCCCCGACGGCGTATCAAAAGTGACCCGTAAATCCCGAATCTCTAAAACTTTTTCAGTCATCACACGCCTCGGTCAAGACGCGGGTCAGTTGCATCTCGCAACGCATCGCCGATGAAATTGATGCTCAAAGCGATGATGATCAAAACAAAGCATGGAAACACAGCAAGCCACCAAAAGCCAGTTTGCACGGCCCCTTTGGCTGCACCAACCAAAATGCCGAGTGATGTGGCTCCGTCTCCCGCCTGGGGTCCATAACCGAAGAAGGCCAGCGTTGATTCACTGATGATTGCACCGACTACAGAAAAAGTAAGCGCAACCATAATTGGGCCAACCGAATTGGGCAACAAGTGTCGGGCGATGATGTAGCGACGCGATGCCCCCACTGCACGGGCCGCTTCGACGAACTCTCGCTCTTTAAGCGACAGAACTTGGCCCCGCACAATTCGAGCGACACCCATCCAGCCGAAGATACTGAACAAAACAATTATGAAACGAACAGAGTTCATTTCACCGGTTAAAGGTTTGAGCCAAGGCAACCCGCCAAGAACATTTCGAACGACCAACAAAGTCACCAAGAAAGGGAAGGCCAAAAACAGATCTGTGACACGCATCAGGACGTCGTCAAATTTGCCACCGCGGAAACCTGCGACTGCTCCGACAAGCGCACCCAGCGTTACAGAAATTACTGCGCTTGCCAACCCAATCAAAAGTGAGACACGAACCCCGTAAATCAAACGACTGTAAAGATCACGGCCGATGTCGTCTGTACCGAGCCAAGCGTTGCTACGGGGCGAAAGAAACGAGTTCGGTGGTGCCTGCACAGATTGATTGACCCCGTATCGCGCTGTGAATGGAGCCAAAATTACGAACAGTGCCAGAACTCCGATGATGATGCAACTCACCACGGCGGCTTTGTGCGAGACGAACCGCCGAAGCGCCATCTGTCGCGGCGACGAGACTTTTTCTCTTTGCTCACTCAAGGCGGATCCTTGGGTCGAGCCAGGCATATGAAATGTCCGCAATCAAGTTGAACAACAGGATCGACGCAACAATCACAACCATCCACGGCATCAATAACGGAAAGTCGCCCTCTCCAAACGACTTCAAAAAGTAGAGCCCCATGCCAGGGTAGGCAAAGATGTTTTCGGTGATGATCAACCCGCCGACTATGGAGCCGACATCTAGCGCGGCGATGGTCACGACCGGTATCAGCGCATTACGCATGCCGTGTTTGATCAAGATGCGACGTTCACTAATGCCCTTTGATCGTGCGGTGCGCATGTAATCGGAATTCATCACATCAAGGAGCGACGATCGCATGTACCGGCTATAGGTCGCAATAATCTGAATCGCCACAATGATTGTCGGAAGAGCCATGAACTTGATCATTAAGAACAAATTGAAACCAGTATGCCCTGCTGGGTAGACACCTGAGGTAGGAAACAAACTTTCTCCGAACCATCGCTGCCAATACACCGCAAACAAAAGCTGCAATAAAATCGCACTGATAAATGGCGGAATTGAAATGCCGACGAAGGCACTCGTATTGATGAATACATCTCTTTTGCCGCCTGGGCGCAAGGCAGCCAGCACGCCAGCGACCAATCCAAAGAAAATTCCCACGACCGTAGCGGCAGTGCCAAGACGCAAAGTATTGGCCATCGCATCCTTAAGGGCGGGCCAAACTTCGCGACGCCCCTTGATGCTCGGTGCCCACTCGCCAGTTATGAAATTCTTCAACCACTTAAAATATCCCTGTACGAAATTTGGATCCAACCCGTTTATGTCGATGTATTGCTGAACTTTGGCGCGACTTGCGCGCGGGTTAACCCGTTTGTAGCTCTCGACAGGGTCTGTACCAACTCGCAATGCAATGTAGACCAAAAAAGTGACTAACAGCATTGTGGGCACTGACCACGCCAGGCGTCGAAGAATGTAGCGGAGCATCGCCTACAGCTTGCCTAACTCACTTAAAAAAACCAAAATTCCACCTCGAATATCCCCCTAAAACAAAGGTGCGCCGACCCAGAATCAACTGAGTCGACGCACCTCTTTGAATTAACTCAAGTTACGAGCGATCAGCTCTTAACTTCAACCTTTGCCTCACCAGCAAGCAGGTTAGTCACCACGTACTTACCATCATTGGTAGTTGCGTAAGCACCTGGCATTACTTGGAATGCTGTTGTCCAAACCATCCACGAAGAGTTTGCGCACTCAGTGATTGGGTTGAGACACTCTGGCCATTGCTCGGCACCGAGCACAATTTGTCCATCACCATCGAGATCTTCCCAAAGGTGAATGTTGTTGAATGCTGCGTAGTTGTTCAGTTCAGCGTTCCATGGACCGCCGACCTTGTCAGTACGTGCAAAACCCGACTTCGGGAACTGCATCAAAGGCAACATCACATGATCTTTCGCCATAAGCGCAAGAACCTGCTTGACCTTGTCTGCACGAGTCACCGCATCGGAATCGACATCTGCTGCGTAGAGCAAATCTGACGCCTCAGTGTTGCACCAACCCTGACTGTTCTGACCAATGTTGCCATTGGCTTCAGTCGGGATCAAGTCGCAAGCGAAACCACCAGTGAGGTAAGCCGGATCTGGCGGTGCTGTGCTGATGTACATCGCCATGTCATAGTCCATACCTGGCAGACGTTGCTGGAAGTAGCAAGCAGCATCGCAGTTGTCTGCGCGCACTTTGAAACCAGATGCGTTAAGCAACGGAATCAAATAAGCCTGGGTACTCTCACGGCGTGTATTGCCCGTGTTGATGATCCAACGAACATCTGGGACATTGCCACTTGGGTCAACCCAGTAGCCGTCAGTTCCCTTTGTCCAACCATTCTCGGTCAACAAAGCCTCTGCTGCTGCTGGGTCGTAGCCATTAGCGAACTCGTCGCCATTGCAATACGGTCCAGGCACCATCGGGCCGCACTGAAGCAATTCTTTTCCACCGAGTGGAATGTAGATCTGCTCGAACAACGCTTCGCGATCGATTGACATCGAGAAAGCCGCACGGAAGTTCGGATCTGCGAATGGTCCGCACTTCTGTTGGAAGTAGAAACCCTCGTAGTCACCGCCGTAGTCAAGGTTGGTCTGAATGTTGTCTTGCTTCACAGCTTCTTCGATACCTGCGAAGAACTGTGGGTAAATGAAGTCAACTTCGCCAGCTTTGATCGCTGCGATTTCAGTGTCGCTGTCTGCCTTAGGCACCATTACGAACTTCTTGGTGACAGCCTTATCAGTGCCCCAATACTTGTCGTTTGGCACGTACACGATTTGATCTGGGCTCCAAGATTTAATCTTGTATGGACGTCCCGAGAACGGAATGTTGTCTGCATAATCCGCAGAAACATCTTTCGTGTCCTTGACTGAGGCAGCCTTGATTAGCGCACCGAACAACCCACGCCACGGCGCGTAAACGGCTTTCAAAGTGACTACAACTTGCTTGTCACTTGAGCCAGCCGCAACGGCCGTTACTTGGTCGTAACCAGAGGTCGAGATCGAACCTGGTGTGTTCAATGACGCTTCCCATGTGGCGGCGAAGTCGGCTGCCGTAATCGGCGACCCGTCTTCCCAAACTGCAGCAGGATTGATGTCATATGTAATTGTCATGCCACCAACAGTTGCTGGCTTGGCATAGTCGTATGTCACATTCGCGCAATCATCCAAACTTGTTGGATAACTGACAGCCGTTACTTCTTCGGCTGGCGCTTCTGTTTCTTCTGTAGCTTCGTCATCACTGCCACCACACGCTGCGCCAATTAATGACACAGTTATTAGTGCTGCAGCAAGACGAGCCACTTTTGTGGTTTTTCTCACTCTCCGACCTCCCCGTCGAATTAGGTAAAAGCCAAAATAGCCCTTAGTTGCCTCAAGACTAACAGAAGGATTTACGAACCAAAAAGCCAATAACTGCGACGAATTTAGAACTACGAATTGATGGCTCTGAGGCGGTACTGGCAGATTCTCGCGAACTCAGCCGCGTCAAGGCTTGCGCCACCTACTAGAACACCGTCAATATCAAGTTGGGACATAATTTCGGCGATATTGCTGGCCTTGACACTGCCGCCGTATTGCAACCTGATCGCATTTGCGGCCGGGGTCGACGAGATTTTGGCGACCTCCTCGCGGATCGCACCTATAACCCGTTGCGCGTCGTCACTAGTTGCGGTCTTTCCCGTGCCGATTGCCCAAATCGGTTCGTAAGCAATCACCATTGACTTGACTTGTTCGATCGATCGTTTCTCTAAGGCGCTTCGCACTTGACCCAAAACTTTGTCGTGTGTGCGACCAGCCTCTCGCTCGGCAAGAGTTTCACCAACACAGACGATCGGTGTCATCTTGCTTTTTTGAATCGCGATGATTTTTCTTTGCACCATTTCATCTGTCTCGCCGAAAATTTCGCGCCGCTCGCTGTGACCGACAATCACATAGCGAACATTTAGTTTCGCCAAAAATAAGGCAGACACTTCACCGGTGAATGCACCCGTGTCCGCTTCATGACAATGTTGGGCACCAAGAATAAATCGCAACTCGTCGGCATCAATCAATGTTTGCACGCTCCGCAAATCGGTGAACGGCGGATGAATCGTCACGTCGACTGACGCAAAGTCGTCTTTCGTCATGAGATACGCAAGTTTTTGAACGCACTGAATCGCCTCGAAGTGATTGTGATTCATTTTCCAGTTGCCGCTGATTATCGGTTTTCGCATCTCATTTGACATTTGGTGCTCCTCGCAACGCCACAAGACCGGGCAAGTCGCCAAGTTGCAGAAACTCTAATGACGCTCCTCCACCAGTTGAAACATGGTCGACTTCGGTTTCCAACTTGAACTGCGCAAGTGCCGCGGCGGAGTCGCCACCGCCAACAACCGTGAACGCCTTTGTGTCGGCCACTGCTTGCGCCACCGTTTTCGTACCCGCTGCGAAACGATCGTCTTCGAACATTCCCATCGGTCCGTTCCAAAATACACTGCGAGCGTTGATGATGATGTCGGCAAATGCCGCCGCGGTGCCAGGTCCAATATCAAGACCCTTCGCTCCGTCAGGCAATCGCACACCGAATGTTTCGAAGTTGCCGTCTTTGTCTAGCCCGATGATGTCTTCAGGCAAATGAATTTTCACAGTTCCAGACAATAGTTTCTTGCAAGCCTCGATCTGATCGCGCTCGCAAAGCGAGTCGCCAATCGGCAGATTCTTCGCCGCCAAAAAGGTAAAGCACATGCCCCCACCAATGACTAATTCATCAACTACATCAACCAGGGCCTCAATCACGCCGAGTTTGTCGCTGATTTTGGCGCCACCCAAAACTGCTACAAATGGTCGCTTAGGGTTCGATCTCATCTCTGACAGAACATCCAATTCGCGTTGCAATAAGCGACCCGCTGCAGACGGCAACGACTTGGGCGGTCCGACAATCGACGCGTGCTCTCGGTGCGCGGCGCCGAAGGCATCATTCACATAAATGTCTACGCCACCTATCAATCTCGCAACAAAAGCCGGATCGTTCGCCTCTTCACCAGCATCAAATCGTAAGTTCTCGAGAAGAGTTACACCTGGTGCCAACTCAGCAAGTCGTTTGCGCACCGGTTCAAGGGAATATTTTGCAACTGGCTTGCCCTTCGGACGACCCAGGTGCGTCGCACAAACCACTTTTGCGCCGCGACTGGTCAGCCAATTCAAGGTTTCAAGCGCACTGCAAATTCGAAAATCGTCTTCGATTTTTCTGTTGTCATCTGGTCCAGACATCGGCACATTAAAGTCGGTGCGCACAAGCACCGTCTTGCCGCGCACATCCCCGAGATCTTCTAAAAAAGCGATCATCTAGCGGCTGAGTGCGGCCCCGATAAACGAAGTCATGTCAACTAGTCGATTCGAGTAGCCCCATTCGTTGTCATACCAACCCAACACCTTGACGAGTGTGCCCATACTCATGGTCAGATCTTTGTCGAACACACAACTGTGCGGGTTGGTTACCACGTCACTCGACACGATCGGATCACTGCAGTACTCAAGAATGCCTTTAAGCGGACCATCAGCCGCGACTTTATAAGCCGAGTTTATTTCTTCGACAGTTGCCGGCTTCTTGAGATTCGCAACAAAATCGGTGATCGACCCCGT
>SYNW01000010.1 GCA_005805045.1 Actinomycetota bacterium | reverse complement strand
CGACGCTGTTCGACCAACTGTGGCTTTGTTCCACAAGGTTCGTCCCGCCAGACACTCGACCACTTCGAACAAATTCTTTGCCGAAAGTATGCGCGGGGTGCCCGAGGCACTCAAACTCGCGGCACTTGCCTCATTTAAATTGCCGGGTGCGACAACGGTCGTTCGATCTGCGAGCGCCAAAACCAATGGCGTCGCCCCACGCACGCTGCGCAGTGAACCGTCAAGTCCTAATTCGGCAATAAACGCGAACTCGCCCAGTGCATCAGCACTGACAATTCCTTGGGCCGCCAACAGTGCGATTGCAATTGCCAAATCTAAACACGCACCCGACTTTCGATCGCCCGTTGGCGCGAGATTCACCGTCACGCGTCGCGTCGGCCACACAAAACCGGACGACAAGAGCGCCGCTCGCACACGATCACGACTCTCACGACAAACTTCGTCGGGTTGACCCACGACCGTGAAACCCGGCAGACCGATGCCAGCATGCACTTCAACGTCTACACGCGAGCCAAGCACGCCGAGCAATGTCGCTGATCGAACTGATGCAAACACTTTTCTTCCTCAAACAATCGTTTACTCGCCAGCAATCAACCAGCAATCAACATGACGCCAAACTGATTAACCGACCTGAGATACTTGAGCGCAATGGCTTTTCGTCGAATCTCTGTCACTAATTTGTGCGGCCAATGTGTGCGCCGCATCAAGCACTCGGCAACTATCGCGATTGTGACGGCCTTTGCGCTAGCAACTGTCGCAGGTTCTTGCTCCGAAACGCCGCGAACCGCGACAAACTTCTGTCGACAACTGGCTAAAGAAGTGCCGGCAATAACTCAGCCATCGGCAACGCCAGCCGAAGTCTCGCAAATGCTTGATCGCTACAAACGACTGGGCAAAGTTGCGCCGTTGGAGATCGAAGAAAACTGGAAGTCATTGACCGAACTTCTAACCGTTGCATCTCGCGCCAACCCCAACGATGCCGAGAGCGTGCAGACCGTGATCGACATGTCCTACTCCACGGAAAAAGCAGCCAGCGCTGCAGCAAAATGGATCCGCGAAACTTGCGGAGTCGACATCTCGACCGGGCTCAATGTCGGACCGACTCCGTAACGACTGTTAATTACTAGCGAATTTCTCCACGCTTGACGATCACTTTGTCGACCAAACCATAATCGCGTGCCTGCTCGGCGGTGAACCAACGATCACGCTCCGAGTCGGCTTGAATCTCCTCGAGTTTTCGACCCGAGTGATGCGCGGTGAGTTTTGCCATGCTCAATTTCGTGTAGGCAAGTTGCTCGGCTTGAATCGCGATGTCCGACGCTTGGCCGCGCAAACCAGCCAATGGTTGATGCATCATGATTCGCGCGTTAGGCAACGTATATCGCTTGCCGGCAGCACCCGCGGTCAACAAGAACTGGCCCATCGAAGCCGCAAGTCCCAAGCACACGGTCGCTACGTCGCACGAGACAAATTGCATCGTGTCGTAAATCGCCATGCCGGCAGTCACCGAACCGCCCGGACTATTTATATATAGCCAAATGTCGGCCTTTGGGTCTTCGCCCTCAAGAAACAACAACTGGGCGCAAACCTGGTTGGCGATCTCGTCGTTGACATCTGTGCCGAGCATGACCACCCGACTTTTGAGAAGTCGCACAAAAATATCGCTGCGGGCATCGAATCCGCCCTCGAGGGCTACAGGAAGAATATTTGACATGCCTTGCAGGCTAGTGCGCGCGCAACTATTGCCGACGGACGCCACTAAAAATAACTATCACACGCTCATCGTCGGCGATTTCTTGGCGCATTGCCAACAGTCCTGCAAGCCCCGCCGCCCCGGTCGGGCTGACATCAACATTTGTCACACGATGTGCCAGCTCAAAACTCTCGTGCACCTGTGCTTCGCTCGCAACGACCGGATAACCACCACTGTCGGCCATTGCATTGCAGGCACCGATCCAGTCATAGGTCTCGTCATCCAAAATTCCGTCGGCAATTGAACTCGGTGTCGTCTCCCACGGCCACATGCACTGCGACCAACGAGAACCCGCGTTGCGTGCTCCGCCCGTTTTTTGCGCAATCAAAAATGCGCGAGCCAACGGGGCGCATCCCTCGGTCTGCACGGCGTGCACTTTGGGTTTCGTCGCCCCTGCGAAAAACCCGTTCGCCGCACAAGTCGCAAACGCACCGCCACCGGCCTGCACGAACATCCGACTGAACAAGGCACCGGCAAGATCTTCGGCCACGACCGCCATCTCCCAACCGATCGTGCGACCACCATCTAGACACCAAGCGTTTTCTGGCCCCTGCACCCCGAACGGAATCGCACCGGACAAGATCGCTTCGCGAAATCTATATACGCATGGATCACCAGGCGGATCAGTCGAGACTCTCGCGCATCGCACGGTGTTTGCGTTCAACGAGTTCAAAATCTTTACCGTCGCCGCGTCGGCGTGCTCGGGCACGAATACTTGAATCGGCCAGTTCACTGCGCGCGCCAGCGTGCTGGCTGCAATCGCCGCGTTGCCACACGATGCAATGGCCAGTTGTGGTCGTTCACTTTGATTGCGCCACGGTGCCCGACGTACCTGTTCAACGGCGATCAAGTGCAACAACTGGGCGAACAAGTGTCGCGCTTTTTGTGAGCCGGCAACGCCATGTGTCTCATCTTTGATCCACACGCCACCTTGCCCGGTAAAACGCAGTGCGCTGCTCAGTTCATCGTTGCGCGAAAACGGCGTCGTGCGAAAACCCGTGCCCGCAACTCTGGCAACGGCATCGTCGAGATCGCGAATAATCTTCGTGCGCGATTCAAAATCGAGACCCAAGTTCGCGGCGAACGCATCCCAAGCCAAATATCGCTGAAACGCCACGAACGGGTTCGCATCACCGGTCGAGCGCAACGGGGCGATCGCATTTTCGATCTCCAGCACATGGTGACGGTCGGTTTGGCTCGAGTTCGGGCATCGCCACGAAAAAACCTGGCTAATCGGGACTCGGGTTTCACACACCGAGCATCTCCAACCAATTACGACGGGCGTCTGCGCGATCACGGTTGCGATACCGCCACGGTCAACTAGTTTTTGGCGGCAACACGACGATTGAATTCGCCGATGAGGTCATCCCAAACTGGCAAATAATTTCGCAAGTCGCGCCAGAACGACTGCGAGCGGCGGGCTTCAAACACCTCAAGCGGCGTGCCTTGTTGTTCGACCCATGTGTAATAGCCCAAATTAAAAATGCGCGTGCGATCTAGTTCCGTGCAGTCAATCATCGCGTTGGTACCGACCATGCCAAGATGCTCGGCAAAAACTTCTGCCGCGTCAATCTCTGTAAATGAATCGTTGAATCTGCGGCTCAAAGTCTTGACTCTTTCACTTGGATAAAGATCCGCGCCGTCGGTAGCGATCGTGATTAACGCATCATTCTCGCCCAGCCCGAGCAACTTCGCCGTTTTGATCGCCGCAATCACGTTGCAGATCGCCGAGAAACCGAAATGCTTCAGCGTCTCGACAATTTCTACAGGCACGTTCTTTCGCTCTGCCAAATATCTGCAACCAGCATCCGTGTTGAACATCACGTCTAGTTCATCGGTTGATCGATCTGAAACGCCAACAACGACGTCGGTGTTCATCACATTATGAATCAACGGAATGTGCTTGTCGCCGATGCCTTGAATGTTGTGCTCTCCAAACCCGTTCTCAAGCATCGTCGGGCATTCGAGCGCTTCAACTGCGACGATTTTCGTGCCGTAAACATCCTTGAGCCTGTCACCAGCACCAATCGTGCCGGCCGACCCAGTCGCCGAAGTAAACGCCGCAAGTCGCAACTTGCCGCCGGTTGATTTGTTGACGTGTTCAAAGACATTTGCCAGTGCGCGCCCTGTCACTTCGTAGTGGCCGACATGGTTGCCGAACTCACAGAACTGGTTGAAAATAAAATTCTTGGGATCAAGTTCCATTTCGTTGCATGCGTCGTAAATTTCTTTGACGTTACTTTCGGTGCCGGGTGTGCGCACGACGTCGCTCGGATCGCTCACCCATTTGTCGAGCCAATCGAATCTCTCTTTTGACATGCCCGCGGGCAACACCGCGACGCCACGCGAACCCATGATCCGACTTATCGCCACGCCGCCTCGCGCATAGTTGCCGGTCGACGGCCAAACTGCGCGATGACGACCCGGGTCGAACTGCCCGGTGATGACTCGTGGCGCCAAACAGAAATACGCGGCCAGAACCTTGTGCGCGGTGATCATCGGAAATCGATCACCGAACATCACGATGATCGGGCTTGCAACACCGGTCAGACTGCTCGGCAATACAACATGGTCGGGCACAGAAACGCGCTCGCCACGCATGTTGTTATACCAATGCACGCGAAACAAGTTGCGCGCATCCGCGGCATTCTTGTCGACACCCTTCGCATAGTCAGCGTCAATCGTCGATGGATCAGCGAGTTGCGCGAATGTCGGCAAGATAACTTTGTTTTTTGCGCAAAGCGCGATGCTGTTTTCAAGCGCTTGCTGGTCAACGATTTTGTCGGCAAGACCCAGCTGCCCAGCCAGCGCCGAAGCATCTAGCCGACGATTTGCTCCCTGATGTGCCGTAGTTGTTGAAGTCAAGGTTTACATTATGTCAAATTTGCGAACCAAAGCACTACTCTTACGACGCAAGGCCGACGTAGCCCAATGGCAGAGGCACGGCGCTTAGGACGCCGCCAGTGAGAGTTCGAGTCTCTCCGTCGGCACAAAATATGCAACCTCGTACGACATCACAACTCGCAACTCCGGCGGTGCTCGTCGATCTCGACGCACT
>SYNW01000009.1 GCA_005805045.1 Actinomycetota bacterium | reverse complement strand
TTGCACACGAGCATCACCGCGTTGGTTCATCGCCCTGAATCGCTGTTCGCGCGCGCCAGCAACTGTTCGTGCCGTGCGCTCATCTGGTGCTGATCTGAATTCTTCACCCGCACCCGGCACTGCTGACAGACCCAAAACCTGCACCGGTGCCGAAGGCCCGACTTCTTTGACTTGTTCCCCACGGTCGTTGATTAGCGCTCTTACTTTGCCCCAGGCTGCACCAGCCACAATCGGATCGCCCACTTTAAGCGTGCCCTTGTCGACCAAAATTGTCGCAACTGGTCCGCGGCCAATATCCAGTTGCGCTTCGAGCACGACACCTTTGGCTCGACCCGTCGGGTTGGCCATAAGTTCTTCGAGTTCGGCGACAACGTTTAGTTGCTCGAGCAAATCGTCGACACCAAGTCCACTTTGTGCCGACATCTCGACCACGATCGTGTCGCCACCCCAGGCTTCCGGCGTGAGTTGTTGTTCGGCCAAACCAGCCAATACGCGCTGAACATCGGCGTTTTGTTTGTCAATCTTGTTGAGCGCAACGACAATCGGCACACCTGCAACACGAGCATGGTTGATCGCCTCAATAGTTTGTGGCATCACACCGTCATCTGCAGCGACGACGAGCACGACGATGTCGGTTACCCCGGCTCCACGCGCACGCATTTTGGTGAACGCAGCATGACCAGGTGTGTCGATAAATGTGATCTTCTTGCCACCTTTTTCGATTTGATACGCACCAATATGCTGAGTGATGCCACCTGCCTCACCCGCCACGACATTCGCGTTGCGAATTTTGTCGAGCAGCGTCGTCTTTCCGTGGTCGACGTGACCCATGATCGTGATGATCGGCGGACGAATCGCCTGCGCTTCTGGGTCGTCATCATCCGAGTCGTCGAACATTGCTTGCAACTCGAGCTCTTCTTGTTGACCCGGATCGACGAGCAAAATCTCGGCACCAATTTCAAGCGCGAACAGCTCCATTTGTTCGTCGACAAGCGTCATCGTCGCCGTCACCATTTCGCCGTGCTCAAGCAAAAAGCGCACCACATCGGCTGGCGTGCGATTCAATTTCGGCGCGAACTCTTGCGACGAGCATCCACGTTCAATAACTACTATGCCCTCTGGGGGCGGTGTCGCACTCGGCGTATAACTAGTCGGCGCCTGCGGCAACTGCTCGTCAAATTCACGACGACGCTCGCCCCGAGTTTTTTTGCGCGGGCCACGACGCTGTCCTCCGCCCGGACCACGACCACCACCTGGGCGACCTCCCGGACCTGACGGACTGCTGCGACCAAGCGCCGTACCACGACCACCAGTCGGCGCACCAGGACGACCGCCGCCCGGGCCGCGACCAGGTGCACCACGATCTGGCGTTGTGCGACCACCCGAACCAGCCGGACCACGACCAAGTTGCGAAGCAGGAATTCGACCCGTGCGTGCATTCGTCGACGGCGAGCTGCTGCGTTGCGGCGGACGATTAAACGGCGGACGCGTCACACCACCTTCTGGTCGACGCGAAACTGGCGGTGGCGGAATCGGCCGCGAAGAACCTGGCGGTGGCGGAATCGGCCGCGCACCCGGAGTCGCTGGACGCAATGGTTGTTGCGGCGTGGTACGTGCCGCAGGCGCTTGCGGTTGCACCGCTGGTCGAACAGGTTGTGGTTGCAACGGTTGAATCGGTCGCGTTGGCGCAGGTCGTGCATTGGTCGTCGCACCGGTAACTGCACCTGGACGATTTGGCTGAGTGGATGAAATTACACGGCCAGCGCCACCCTCAGCCTCGCGCGGTGCAACAGATGCCGCAGGCGCAACGGGTGCGGTCGGTGCTTCTACAACAACCGGTGCAACTTCAACTTCTTCGACATCTTTCTTTTTGACAACTTTCTTCGCAGCGCTTTTTTTCGTTGTCGCAACTTTCTTCACACCAGCAACTTTTTTTGCCGCAGATTTTTTGGCTGGCTTGTCAGATACCTCTTCAGGTTGCACATCGCGAATGAGTCCTTCACGTTCTGCGCGCGCACGAATGCGATCAGCCTGGGCATCGATGACAGTCGACGCTGGGCCCTTAACGCCAATGCCAAGCTTTCCGCTGAGGTCAATGACCTCCGCGTTTGTCATTCCGAGTTCTTTGGCGATCTCGTGAACGCGTTTGGCTTTTGGCAAAGTAATTAGCCCTTCGATTCTTCTGTTGTACCGCCTGATTGCGCGGCAACTTGTTCTTGACTGAGAATTGAACCGTCGGCGGCATGCCACTCCATTGCGCCACTTTCGACATTCGTCTTCCATTCGCCTTCTGCGTACATCGACTCGCTGGTCGCTGCGGCAGCAGGACGACGCACAACTGCGTTTCCTTCGGCGGCGACTTCTGACTCGCTCTTGATGTCGATGCGCACGCCAGTTAGACGAGCAGCAAGCGTCGCGTTCACGCCCATCTTGCCAATTGCCAACGACAACTGAAAATCAGGCACAATCACGTCGGCTTGTGTCTCATCTGCGCTCAGACGCACCTCGCTGACTTTCGCCGGTGACATCGCCTTGGCGATGAAATCGCGTTTGTCTTCGCTGAAGGGGATGATGTCGACTTTTTCGCCACGCAATTCGTTGACGACCATGCGCACTCGTCCACCGCGAGCACCCACACAGGCGCCAACAGGGTCAATGGCTTTGTCGTTCGACCAGACGGCAATTTTTGTGCGCTGACCCGGCTCACGAGCACATGATTTGATTTCAACGATGCGATCGGCAATTTCCGGAACTTCCATTTCGAACAAGCGCATGATCAAACCAGGGTGCGTACGACTGACAACGATCTGCGGGCCCTTCGGTGTGCGACGCACTTCAACGATGTATGCCTTCAAGCGTGCATTCGGTTCGCGTGTCTCGCCTAGCACTTGCTCGGCTTGGGGCAGCAACGCCTCGACACGACCCAAATCGAGCAGCGTGTAACGCGTGTCCGTCTTTTGCACCGTGCCCGAAACAATGTCGCCCTCTCGGTTGGCGTATTCTTCGAACTTGCGCTCGCGTTCAACTTCACGAATGCGTTGACCCATAACCTGACGGAATGTCACCGCGGCGATGCGACCGAGTTCATCTTTTTTCGGCGTGTCATCACGTTCGTTGATCCAGTTGCCGTCGTCGTCCACATCGTAAGCAGTGAATGTGATGTCCATGTTGTCTGGGTTGACACCGACGATTACTTCATCAGCCGCACCAGGACGCTTTTTGTATGCAGTCGCCAAGGCTTCTACAAGCACCTGCAACAGTGCGTCAATCGTGAGACCGCGGTCTGCCGCGAGCATACGCAGCGCTTCTGACATGTCCATGTTGCTCATGATGCTTTAGCCTCCGTTGTTTTTACAAACTTGTCTTTCGAGAACTTTTTCTTTGAATGACGAGCCTCTTGCTTCGAAGTTGGCTTCCATTCGAAAACTGTTTTCGCACGATCAACGGCCAAATAATCAATCGCAACTTCGACACCGTCTTCTTTGCGCACCACAATTTGTTTGTTGTCGGCACTCACCAGCACACCGTGCACGCGTCGCTCCCCCGTGGCTTCAAGTGGCGCAGTCAAGCGCACGCTGACAACTTTGTTGACCTCGCGCACAAAGTGGTGTGGCGTGCGCAAGTTGCGTTCAAGACCTGGACTGGTAACTTCTAGTGTGTAGCGACCAGGCACGGGCTCTGAATGGTCGAACTCGCGCGATACCAGCCGCGTCAATAATCCGATTTTCTCAAGATCCACACCAGCCGGACGACCGTTTTCGCCAACCACACCTGATTTTGTGTCAACGACAATGCGTACAATGCCACTCACGAATTCGAGGTCGTAAAGATCAAGGCCGAGATCGCTGACGATCGGCGTGACAATTTCGCTGATGCGCGTAAGCACTGCACTCTCGGTCATTAGAAATCTCTCCTTTCTCGTAATATTGCGGTTAAATAGCTATCAAATAGGCGTTTTGGCGAACCAAAACGACACCCGATAGAGAACAAAAGGCGTGGGCCTAAACCCACGCCTTCGGTTCGTAGAACTTTAAAGGTCATCTCAAGTATAGGGGTTTTAGTAAAGTTTTCGTGAGGCGTTATTCCACGCGCTTCAAGGTGAGGCCCTGTGATTTTGCGTATGTCAACAATGTTTTTGCGGACACTACGCGATGACCCTGTCGATGCCGAAGTGCCAAGTCATCGGCTTTTGGTTCGCGCGGGATATATTCGTCGCGCCGCGCCAGGTGGCTATACGTGGCTACCTCTTGGTTTGCGCACGCTAAACCGGGTCGAAACGATAATTCGCCAAGAAATGGATGCGATCGGCGCGCAAGAAGTGCACTTTCCGGCAATGTTGCCTCGCGAGCCCTATGAAACGACAGGTCGATGGACTGACTACGGGCCCAACTTGTTTCGTCTGCAAGATCGTCGCGGCATCGATTATCTGCTCGGTCCAACACACGAAGAAATGTTCACGCTGTTGGTCAAAGATCTCTACAGCAGTTACAAAGATTTGCCGCTCTGGCTATATCAAATTCAAACCAAGTTTCGTGACGAGGCTCGCCCACGCGCGGGTTTGTTGCGCGGTCGCGAATTTTTGATGAAGGACTCCTACAGTTTTGACATCGATCAAGATGGTTTGCAACGCAGTTACGACGCGCACCGTGCCGCATACTTGCGTACCTTTGATCGCCTCGGCTTGCCATATCACGTCGTCTCGGCGATGTCGGGCGCGATGGGTGGCTCGGCTTCTGAAGAGTTTTTGTTTCCGTGCGAGTCGGGTGAAGATACTTTTGTCAGTTGTACCAAGTGCGACTATGCGGCCAACACCGAAGCGGTGCGTGTCGGCGAACCAGCAAAGGTCGATTACTCAGGTTTTGCAGCGGCGGTCGTGCATGACACGCCAGCCACGCCGACGATCGCCACATTGGTCGACTTGTTCAACTCGCGATCTGACCTAAAACGCAGTGATCGTGCATGGCACGCTGGCGACACGCTCAAAAATGTGGTCGTCAACTTGCGACACCCAGACGGTCGAATCGAGCCGCTTGCAGTTGGCGTGCCCGGTGATCGCGATGTCGACTTAAAGCGCCTCGAAGCACAGGTCGCACCAGCAGAGATCATAGATTTCACCGACGAAGATTTCATCAAGAATAAAAACCTCGTCAAGGGTTACATCGGGCCGACGGCACTGGGTGAAAAAAACGTCAGCTCTATTCGATTTTTGCTGGATCGCAGCATTGCCCTCGGCAGTGCATGGATCACCGGCGCCAATGCGCCAGGTCGACACGTTGCTGGTCTCGTATACGGCCGAGATTTTTCTTGCGACGGCGTTGTCGACGCTGCCGATGTGTGCGACGGCGACCCGTGCCCGAAGTGCGGCTCGCATCTCCACATTCGTCGTGGCATCGAAATCGGTCACGTGTTCCAACTCGGTCGCAAATATGCCGAATCGCTCGGGCTAACGGTTCTCGATCAAAACGGCAAAACTCAAACCGTCACGATGGGTTCATATGGCATTGGTGTGTCACGAGCCGTTGCAGCGATCGCCGAGGCAAACCACGACGAACTCGGTCTCAAATGGCCGACGGCCGTCTCGCCTGCCGATGTGCACATCGTGATCGCCGGCAAACCTGGTGATGAAACTGCAGGTGCCGGCGAAAAACTTGCTGCCGAACTAAGCGCCAAACAAATGACGGTAATTCTCGACGACCGCAAAGGCGTTTCACCTGGTGTGCGTTTCAAAGATGCCGAACTCATCGGCACGCCTCGCATCGTTATTGCGGGCCGTGGTGTCGCAACTGGCGTCGTCGAGGTTCGCAATCGTCGCGACGGCTCGGCAAGTGAAGTTGCTCTCGCCGATGCCGCCGAATTCGTCGCCAAAATGCCGGCAACTTAAGAACCAAAAGTTAATGACAGCCTTGCTCTCGCCCGCGATAAAAAATTACGACTGGGGTGACATCACAGCCCTTCCTGACTTCACGGGTCAGCCACGCGACGCCAAACCTTGGGCCGAACTTTGGTTCGGCACACATCCCGATGGTCAAGCCACCGTCAAGACTGGCACCGGCGTCAAAGACCTCGAAGAAATTGTCGGCGAACTTTCGTTCTTGGTCAAACTCATCGCGGTTGCCAAACCACTTTCGATTCAGACGCATCCGACTATTGCTCAGGCCTCGGCGGGTTTCGTCCGCGAAAACAATCTCGGCATCGATCGCGCAGCGTTCAATCGTGTCTATCGCGACAACAACACAAAGCCAGAGTTGCTCTGCGCGCTCAGCGACTTTGAAATGTTGTGCGGCTTTGCGCCGATCGAACAATCACTTGCGCTTGCCGAAAAGAACGGCTGGCTCGAACTGGCTCGACGTTTGAAGCTGACTGGTCTGGCGAAAACAGTGCGCTGGGCGCTTGAAGAAAAAAACCATCGAACACCGGCAAACCTGCCCAACTATTTGCGCGTCGTCGGCGAACTTTACGCCGACACGGGCGGCGTTTACGTCGCGCTGTTAATGAACCACCTAACACTCAAATCTGGCGAAGCAATGTTCTTAGAGCCCGGCAATGTGCATTCATATTTAAGTGGTCTGGCCGTCGAAGTCATGTCAAGCAGCGACAATGTCATGCGGGCAGCATTAACCACAAAACACGTGGATCTACGAGAATTCTTCGCCACGGCAGTGATCGACTCACATTTGCCAACTCAAGTCACACAGCGCAAATCTTCAGGCAACACAGTTGATTACGAGATCAAAAACTCGCCGTTTAACGTGCAAAAAATCGATGTGCATAGCACCATGACTATTCAGGCCGATCACGAGGTAGAACTATATTTATGCGTGCAAGGTCATTCGGGTGCTCTGCAACAGGGTCAGGCCTGCATGTTGCGGCAGCATGAAGTGCTCCAACTCGAAAAAGAGTCAGTCGTTTTTCGCGTCTGGGGCAATTAATTTCAACCCCGAATTTCTCAAATGAAAAATAACCTCTCCCACGTTCGTCGCCTCGCACTTCTCGCCGTCGCATTTTGTCTCACTGTCGCCGCGGGCATCTCGACGCAGATCACGCCCAACACGGGCCCGTCGCTATTGATTCTCGGCGACAGCATCACTTGGGGCACCGAATACTTCGCCAATTCGCAAAAGTTGATCGTCGCCGACGCCCAATGGACCCACATCGTGATCGACGGTCAATATTCGCGCCGAGTCGCGTTTCCGACACCCAATGCATCCACAAAATATTCGGGGGTCAAAACCTTCAAAAAACTCAGCGAGGGTGGGCTCAAGGCCGACGCCGTGATTGTTGCGCTCGGCAGCAACGACGTCGCGATCGAAACCAAAGAAGCCGTCTACGAGACAGTCATTCGCGATCTGTTGATGACCATCGGCAATGTGCCCGTCACATGGTTAACGGTCAATCGTCGCGATACTCCGGCGATCGCCAAACGCAGCGTGCTGTTCAATCAAGTGCTCGCGCGAATCGCGCCCGAATATCCAAACCTGGTGTTAGAGGATTGGTACTCGTCAATCACCAAACGCCCAAGGTGGATGGCTTGGGACAAAGTGCATTTAACGCCCTCGGGCTATCAGGCGCGCGCCAAACTGCACCGTCGACTTGCGCGCGAATTGTACGACCGTCACATCATCGCCACCACGCCAACTACGACAACTACGACAACTGTGCCGACCGAAACCACAGCCCCCGCGACTACCGCCGCGCCTTAGCGGCGTTTAAAGTTTTCGGCGAGGTTGACCAGCAACCGCGTGCCGTATGCCGTCGCGCCACGTTGTAACCAACCAGTGTCACCATCGACCCACATTGGTCCGGCGAGGTCAAGATGCGCCCACGGTGTGCCCGCAGTGAACTCGTCCAAGAACAACGCTGCAGTAATCGCACCTGCATCACCACCGCCGACATTTTTCATGTCGGCAATATATGAGTCGATCATCGTGCGATATTTGCGCTC